>JAGDDO010000519.1 GCA_017848205.1 Oscillospiraceae bacterium
CGGTTTTCCAGGTGCCATGGGCCTTTATCGGTGCCGCGGAAAGCGGATATACGGGTCTGCTCCATGATCTCGGTTTTTCGACAGCGGCAATGGCTCTTCGTGATGATTCCGTTGATATTGACGATAAGGCTCTTAATTCCGAGGAGAAACTTGCTGTCATAATGGGAACGGAAGGTGAGGGACTTCGTGATTCCACCATTGAAGCCTGCGACTATACCGTGAAAATTCCAATGTCACACGGCGTGGATTCACTTAATGTAGCTGCAGCAAGTGCAGTTGCCTTCTGGCAGCTCGGAAGGAAGAAGATATAAAAACCGCATTAATCTTATATTCAGCAGATTAATTGAGCGGAATTTATATAAATTCTTCAAAAAATATTGAAAATCTCATTAATATTTGGTATAATTACATTATATAAATTCATACACAGCTTTTCATCAGGGAAACGCAGATCAATTCATAAAAAACGGAGGCACAGGGCGAGGCTCTGAAGTTTCCCCTTTAAGAGATCCGGCGAAGCAGGATCCCGGATCTGATCAGTGTTTCCTCAGAAAATCGTATGATAGAAGGGTAATATTATTAAATGAAAAAAAATTTAGACTGGAACAAGTATATTGAAAAGGCAGTGCAGACTGTATCCGAGGGTATAGTAATGCTCATCAACAAAGACAATGCACTTCCGCTTGATAAAAAGGAAGAGGTAGCGGTTTTCGGAAGAATACAGCTGCACTACTATAAAAGCGGCACAGGCTCCGGCGGAATGGTAAACGTTTCTAAGGTGACCGGAATTGTCGACGGACTTCGCGAAAGCGGTGTGCCGGTAAATGAGGAACTATATTCAGTATACGAAAAATGGGACGAAAAGAATCCTTTCGATCCGGGTGAGGGCTGGGGAACCGAACCGTGGTCGCAGAAGGAGATGCCTCTGGAAGATGAACTTGTTGAAAGAATAGCATCGCAGTGCAGAACTGCTGTAGTAATAATCGGCAGAACAGCCGGTGAGGAACAGGATAACCGTGAGGAAGACGGTGCCTTCTTCCTAAGTGAAACTGAACGTGACATGATAAGAAAGGTAAGAAAAGCCTTTCCGAAAATGATAGTCCTTCTGAACACAGGCGGACTTATGAACACTCTGTTTATCGAGGAAAATGATCCTGATGCACTTCTCTACGTATGGCAGGGAGGCATGACGGGAGGCACCGGTACAGCAAAGGTGCTTACAGGTGAAGTTTCACCTTCCGGCAAGCTTACGGACACTGTTCCGTTTAAGATAGCCGACTGTCCTGCGACGGAGTATTTCGGAGATAAAGTCCGTAATTTCTACGCTGAGGACATTTACGTAGGATACCGTTATTTTGAAACATTTGCAAGGGAAAAGGTACATTTCCCGTTCGGCTACGGCCTTTCATACACGACTTTTGATGTGAAGTTTAACGGCACCGGAACGAAAGAGTACCGTGACTATTCTGAATATACTTCGGTTTTTGATATAACAGTAAAGAACACCGGTGATCATTCCGGCAAGGAAGTAGTACAGATCTACTGCGAAGCACCTCAGGGAAAACTCGGAAAACCGTCAAGAGTTCTCTGCGGATTTAAGAAAACCAAGGAACTTAAACCGGGTGAGGAAGAACGTTTTACCATTGAAGTAAAGCTTGCAGATATCGCTTCATACGATGACTCAGGAATTACCGGTCACCGCTCATGCTTCGTTCTTGAAGCAGGCGAGTATAAATTCTATGCCGGAACTGACGTAAGGAGCGCGAAACTCGTTTCTTCAGCTGCACTTGAAAAAACTGAGGTAATAAAGAAACTTTCCCAGTGTACTGCACCGGTACTTCCGTACAAGAGAATGAGACCTGAACTTCAGGCTGACGGAACATACAAAGTCGTTTTTGAAGATGTTCCTCTTCTTGAAGCAGATGACAATAAAAAGCGTCTTGATAACCTGCCGTCTGAGATAACATACACAGGCGACAAGGGAATAAAGCTTAAGGTCGTTAAAAACGGAAGCCATACGATGGATGAATTCATCGCACAGCTTTCAGACAATGACCTTGCATGTATCATCCGCGGTGAGGGCATGGGAAGTCCGAAGGTAACAGCCGGAACAGCTTCAGCTTTCGGCGGCGTTACAGACAGCCTTAAAGATTTCGGCATACCGTGCGGATGCTGTGCTGACGGTCCTTCCGGTATGAGACTTGACTGCGGAATAAAGGCATTCAGTCTTCCGAACGGAACAATGATAGCTTCCACCTTCAACCCGGAACTTGTAACTGAGCTCTTCGAATTTACAGGATATGAAATGGCAGAAAACAAAGTTGACTGTCTTCTCGGACCGGGAATGAATATCCACCGTCATCCGCTTAACGGAAGAAACTTTGAATATTTCTCCGAAGATCCGTATCTCACAGGAATAATGGCATGTGCCGAACTTGAAGGCCTTCACAGAAGCGGATCAGAGGGAACAATAAAGCATTTCTGCGGAAACAATCAGGAAACGGGACGACTTGTTATCGATTCCGTTATTTCCGAAAGAGCTCTCCGTGAAATATATCTCAAAGGCTTTGAAATGGTCATTAAGAACGCAGGCGCACGTACAGTTATGACAACATACGGTTCACTTAACGGCCTGTGGACAGCCGGCCACTACGACCTTGACACATCCGTTCTGAGAAACGAATGGGGCTTCGAGGGAATGGTTATGACAGACTGGTGGGCCGATATAAACGAGCGCGGAAAGCAGCAGTGCAAGAACAATTTCGCTGCAATGGCAAGAGCACAGAACGACGTTTATATGGTGTGCTCTGACAGTGCCGATCATGATGACAATACACTTTCCTCTCTTGCCGACGGAACACTCACAAGGGGAGAACTCCAGAGAAACGCAGCAAACATCTGCCGTTTTCTTATGAATACCAATGCGATGAAGCGCCTTGAAGGCACATATGAAAAAACCGAGATAATCAACCGACCTGAAGAGGATGCGGGAAATGATGCTCCGGTAGTATTCTATGAGCTCGACAAGGAGATCGAAATACCGTTTGAAAATGTTAAGACCGACAAGGGATGCATTTACTGTTACGAGCTTACCATTACCACACCGGGTGAGTTCGAGGCGGAATTAACGGCTTCATCGGACAACAGCGAGACTGCACAGATACCGGTCACATATTTCTGCAACGGTACAGTCTGCGCCACCTATACCTTCAACGGTACCGGAGGAAAATATGTCTCCGCGGTTCGTAAGGTAAACATGTATTCACGTTTCAACACCGTTAGGTTCTATTTC
>JAGDDO010000520.1 GCA_017848205.1 Oscillospiraceae bacterium
ACACCAGAACCGCTTTCGATTCCACAAGCCTTCTTGATGAGAACTGCAGCTGGTGGTGTCTTTGTGATGAATGAGAATGTACGGTCAGCATAAACTGTGATTACAACAGGGATGATGAGACCGATGTCATTCTTTGTTCTTTCATTGAATTCCTTTGTAAAAGCCATGATGTTTACACCGTGCTGACCTAAAGCAGGACCAACCGGTGGAGCAGGTGTTGCTTTACCTGCAGCGATCTGTAATTTAATATAGCCAACGACTTTCTGTGCCATGGTTTTTTGCACCTCCATAAAGTGGTCACGACGAGGCAATGATGAATTTTGCCTCTCCCACACTGACTGTTGCTTCAGCCAGTTTTAAAAAAATAGTTTACTTTTAATGATTAAATGTCATCCAGCCTGATTACCTGGGTAAGACTCAGTGTAGCCGGAGTTTCACGGCCGAACATTGAAACGAGAACATCAACAGTACCATTGTCAACATCGACCTTCTGTACTACACCAACGAAACCGTCCATTGCAGTACCTGATACACGAACGCTGTCTCCGGCAGAAATGTTTACTTCAACCGCTGGAGCATCAAGTGAAACACCAAGTGCCTCAACTTCCTTCTCTGAAAGCGGAGTAGGTTCAGACGCAGGACCAACGAATCCTGTAACACCTCGTGTACTCTTTACTATGTACCATGATTCATCAGTGTATACCATTTTCAGCAGAACATAGCCCGGAAATGTTTTTCTTTCCACTTCCTTCGTCTTGCCGTCAGTAATTTCTGTTACCTTTTCTGTAGGTACTCTTACTTCAAGGATCAGGTCGTGAAGCTTCCTGTTTTCAACAACTTTTTCGATGTTCTGTTTTACTTTGTTCTCATAACCCGAATAAGTGTGAATAACATACCATTTTGCTGCTTCTGACATGCAAAATTACCTCCTTGCATTTAGACTGTAACTGCTTATTTGTTTAAGAACATCTTCAGAGCCCATCCGCCGATAGTATCGAATGCGCCTACAAAGATTCCGATAAGAAGGATAGTCACGAGAACAACAGTTGTGTTGTTGATGACCTGCTTCTTTGTTGGCCATACGACCTTCTTGAATTCGCTCTTCAGGTCTTTGAAGTATTTAGCAACCTTGTTTGGCTGCTTCTTCTGATTTTTGGCAGAAGACTTTGCCGGAGTTTTTTCCTTTTTCTTTTCAGATTTTAAATCTTCCTTTGCCATGAGCAACCTCCGGAATTACTTTGTTTCCCTGTGCAGAGTATGCTTTCTGCAGAACTTGCAGTACTTGTTCATTTCAATTCTGTCAGGGTCGTTCTTCTTGTTCTTCTTTGTTGCGTAATTACGCTGCTTGCATTCTGTACAAGCTAATGTTACCTTAACTCTCACGTGTCGGCACCTCCTGAATGTAATTATTCTTCAAACGCAGTTTACCGGTCAGAACTGACCAGAACTGCACGGCCTCCCTCTGTTAAACTGAGTGTGATTTTCTGCAAAAGAGCAAAAAAATGCACCTCACAAAGAGGTACTTATATTTTACCATGTTTCGCGCCCAAAGTCAACAATTTTTTTTGCTTCAGAATAATTCTCTTAAATTTTCCTGAAATGTATTTACAAAGAAATCAAAATGGTGTAAAATAGTATTCAGATAAACTATATGGTGGTGAAGGAAAATCAATACAGACAAGAAAATTTATTATTCGGTATGCTGCACTCTTGCCCTGCTTCTTGCAGTGGTAATGATATACCGCGAGATACCGGAAGGACATGAAGATCAGAAAACAGTAAAGGAAAGACTTATACCGGAAGCAGTCACAATGATCACGGAAGAAAGCTTCCCTGCGGAATCAATTTCCGAAGTTTCATCTGAAAATGCGGCAGCTGTCACGGACGCAGGTGAAAAAACAGAAAGTTCAGGGTCCGGTAGTTCTTCAGGTACACTTATAAATATAAACACAGCTGACAAAGCAGCGCTTATGACACTAAGCGGTATCGGAGAAAAGAAAGCGTTGAGTATAATAGAATACCGTACACAGAACGGTCCGTTTTCAGATATCTCGGAGCTCTCCCTTGTTTCCGGCATAGGGAAAAAGACAGTTGAGTCCATAGCGCCTTTTATTACTGTAACTGAATAAGCGTACATATAAATGTATCCCCTGCCTGAGCTCATATATTTCTGCAAAGCGCGGCAGAAACATCAGCGCTGTTAGTCGCCGCAAACCATACAATTATAATAATCTGAGTTTTCGACAATAATTTGTCTTTATTTGCGGTCAATTTATTATAATAAGATAATTGACAAATGCCTTATATCAATGATATACTTTTAATATAGTTGATTATGCATAAAAACCGAGGATGTTTTTTAGCATTTTGTATTTTATTTCAATTTCATTTTCTGAAAGGGTATGGTCTAATGTCTATGAATTCTTCAAATGTTGCGGTTTTCAATCCGGAAACAAGTGTTGCCCCTCTTGGTCTCATCGCTATGAACGGCGCTGATGAACTCGGCGACAAGATCAACGGCTATCTTGTTGACTGGGCTAAGCAGAGCGGTCTTGACAAGGAAGGCTTCCTTATTGAAAGCCAGTGCCCGCGTTTCGCTTCAGGCGACGGCAAGGGTCTTATCAAATCCACAGTACGAGGCAAGGATCTTTTCATTATCGTTGACGTAAACAACTACAGCTGCAAGTACAAGATGTTCGGACAGGAAAACTTCATGTCACCTGACGATCACTATCAGGATCTCAAGAGAATCATCCAGGCTGCCAGCGGCAAGGCACACAGAATTAACGTAATTATGCCTATCCTCTACGGCGGAAGACAGCACAGAAGAAACTACCGTGAATCTCTCGACTGTGCATGGGCACTTCAGGAACTCCAGAGCATGGGCGTTTCAAACATCGTAACATTTGACGCTCACGACCCGCGCGTACACAATGCAATCCCGCTCATGGGCTTTGACAACGTAATGCCTACATACCAGGTTCTCAAGACAATGTACAGAAACATCAAGGACCTTCACATCACAAAGGACAACTTCATGATCGTAAGTCCTGACGAAGGCGCCCTCAACAGAAACATGTACTACGCTTCAGTTCTCGGCGTTGAACTCGGTATGTTCTACAAGAGACGTGACTACTCAAGAATCGAAAACGGAAGAAACCCTATCGTAGCTCACGAATATCTCGGAAGAGACGTTGAAGGCATGGACATCTTCGTAGCCGACGACATCATCTCATCAGGCCAGTCAGTTCTCGACATCGCATACCAGCTCAAGGAAAAGAAAGCCAACAAGATCTACGCTTACGCAACATACGGCCTCTTCACAGACGGTCTTGAAAAGTTCGATAAAGCTTACGAAGACGGCTACATCAACGGCATCCTCGGCACAAACCTTACATACAGAACGCCTGAACTTCTCAAGAGAGAATGGTTCATGGAAGTTGACGTTTCAAAGTACATTGCTTACTTCATCTCAGCAATCAACCACGACATCTCTATCAGCAGCGTTATTGATCCTCACGAAAAGATCAAGCAGCTTCTTGAAAAATACAATCACTGATAAACCATACCATAGTATTACAGGCCTTTGCATCAGCTCAGATGCAAAGGCCTGTTTTTTTATAGTAAACGAAAAATTTATTTTTCAGACAGCAAAAGAGGGCTGTACGTAAAGCACAGCCCTCCGTTATGTGAAACGAAATAATTATTAAAATTACTTGATTTCGATTGTAGCGCCAGCAGCTTCGAGCTTAGCCTTGATGTCTTCAGCGTCAGCCTTAGAAGCGCCTTCCTTAACAGCCTTTGGAAGTCCTTCAACGAATTCCTTAGATTCCTTAAGGCCAAGACCCATAACGTCCTTGATAACCTTGATAACGTTCATCTTGCTGTCACCGAATGATGTCATTACAACGTCAAATTCAGTCTTTTCAGCAGCGCCTGCAGCAGCACCGCCAGCAGCCGGAGCAGCAGCAACAGCAGCTGTTACGCCAAATTCTTCCTGAATAGCGTCAACTAATTCAGCGAGCTCTAATACTGTAAGAGCCTTGATATCTTCAATAAATTTCATTGTCTTTTCTGAAGCCATGATAATATTCTCCTTAAACTAAAATTTTAAAAAAATGTTATGCAGCAATGTAATTAAGCTGCTTCTCCGTCCTTTTCAGATACTGCCTTAAGAAGCGCAGCGAGCTTCTGGATAGGACCCTGGAGTGAACCAACGAGCTGAGCGAGAAGTACGTCTCTTGACGGGATCTTTGAAAGAGCCATAACGCCTGCTTCGTCGTAGATGTCTGAGCCGATGTAACCAGCCTTAACCTTGAACTTGCCTTCTGAAGCATCTGCATACTTACCAAGGATTCTTGCCGGAGCAGTCTGATCCTCAGTTGAGAGAGCGATAGCTGTTGTGCCTTCGAGTACGTTGTCGAGGCCTTCAACACCTGCTTCCTTTAATGCGAAGCGAAGAATTGAGTTCTTTTCTACAAAGTAATTTACGCCAGCTTCACGAAGTTCCTTACGGAGCTTAGTGTCTTCTTCAACAGTGATACCCTTGTAGTCAACGATAACACCTGCGCAGGAATTCTTGAGAAGTTCTGCAACTTCTGAAACTCTGGCCTTCTTACCTGCTAAAATCTGTTCACTTGCCATTAAATTTCACCTCCGAAGATATGATAATCGTATCAAAGAGAGGGCAATAAAAAACCTTTCTCAGAAAACGAGAAAGGTGTTGATTACGTATCAGTAATTAATCGCCACATTCCTCGGCTGGACTTACGGTACAGGACCACCAGATGTCTTTAGAATACGATCGTCATGAGCGGAAACTCACAACATAAATTATTCTATCATATTATTTTCCGCTTGTCAATAGTGATTTTATATAAAACGAATTTTTTTTGGTTTCTATTAGCCGATATGCAGGGAGCAAACGCAGTTTGCGGATCTGCAAGGCAGTATAATTAATTGTTTCTGAAATAAAATCAGCCGCCCGTGTGTACGTAAAACCGTAACCGGGCGGCTTAAATGTTCGCTTGTTAATTGACTGATTATCTCTTGATTATTCTTCCGGAACCGTCCTTGAATGTGCCGCTTGCTATCTGGATAACATCAACAAGTGTTCCGAAGCCACAGAGACCTCCTGTGCAGAGCCAGAGCAGACCGGACAAAGGCTTTCCTACGTAGAAGCGGTGTATTCCTGCAAGTCCGAAAAATCCGAGAGCTGCAAGCAGAACAGCTGTTGACTTTGATTTGTCGCTTTCTGTAAAGTCAAATGCTCCGAAATTGTTGTTTACATTAACAGTCGGCTGATCCAGAGATCTTGAAGCGCCTCTGATCTCCTCT
>JAGDDO010000055.1 GCA_017848205.1 Oscillospiraceae bacterium
AAGGAATACCGTTTCGACGCCTTCATACGTCAGGACAGTACTGAACGAAACACGGTATCGCTGATCATCAAATATACGATCAGAGGCGCTGCCGACCCGGTCTACGACCAGATCGCATCAATAGAACTGACCGCCGAAGGCTGGGACAGAATTTCAGGCTACTACACAATACCTGACGACGCTTCGGACTTTCTTATTTATTTCGAACACTCTGACAAATCTGTTTCTTTTGCCATAGATGCAGTACTTATATCAGCAAACGAAGCTTCAAACGTCACAACCGTAGCCAAGGAATACCAGGAAATATCCTACGGTTTCGAAGAGGGAACAGACAACTGGCATGCATATAAAGACGCACATGTGGAACGTTCCTCAAACTTCAGCTACACCGGAAGATACTCTCTGTACACCTCGGAGCGAACATCGCCTGAAAGTGTACCTGCCATAAATCTTACTTCACTTGTAAGTCACGGAATAAGCTATGAATATTCCGCATTTGTCATGTACAACGGGCGCTCTTTCAACGATGAACATGAATTCAGGCTCATAATAAGCTATATGACAGGAGACACAAAGCAGGAGAAAGTTCTTGACGCAAAAACGCTTCAGAAAAGCAACTGGTCCAAACTGACCGGTGAATTTATACTTCCGGATGATGCGTCAGCGGTAAACCTCCTCATAACCTCCGGGGAAGCTGAGGAATCTGACGGTTACGTAGCCTACTACATAGACGATATCCTTATTCTGGACAGCACGATAAAAAACCAGCTCAAATCAAGCGCCGTAGCATTAAGAGTACTGATTATTATCGGAATTGTATTCTTCATGGCAGTCATGTTTATTTTAATGCTGAAGAAAATAAATGCATCAAATAACCTGCTCGCGGATGCTGTCACTGACTCAATGACACGTGCCCTGAACCGAAACAGCTATGAAATGCAGATAGCTCATCTTGAAAATTATCCGGCAGACTGCCGGAAGCTGTGGATCACGGTATGTGACGTAAACTTCTTAAAACTCATTAATGACAATTACGGACACAGAAAAGGCGACGACGCCATTATAAGATGTGCCGATGTAATAATCTCGGTTATCGGGCGAAAAGGCAGAGTTTACAGGACAGGCGGCGACGAGTTTGTATGCATGACCGGCTCAGACGTCACAGAAAAGCTGAGGCAGGCGATCGCAGTTGAGGCGCAGAACTACAAAGGCTATCCTTTCTCGGTTGCTGTTGGAGCATCATCCTACCATCCTGACGAAGACGGTTCTGAACCTAACATCAAGGTAATACTCGAACGAAGCGACAAGGAAATGTACAAGGACAAGGACAGGATCAAGAAGGAAATGTCCGGAATGATGTAACGGAAACTGACAGTTTACCGTACAGAGTAAATATAGTGAACGCAAAACAAATTTTCATTTACTATAAAAGAAAGGTTATCCGCATCCCTTTCAGGATACGGATAACCTTTTTGTTTTTATGTTTTATGATATGTGATCTGTTTATCAGAATCCCATTCCGCCGCCCTGTGGCATCATAGGAGCTGCAGGAGCATCTTCCTTGATGTCAGCAACGAGGCTTTCAGTTGTGAGTACCATTGAAGCAACTGAAGCTGCGTTCTGGAGTGCTGAACGTGTTACCTTAGTAGGGTCAACGATACCTGAAGGGATCATGTCAACATAGTTTTCGTTGTAAGCGTCGAAGCCGTAGCCAACCTTGCCTGAGTTTCTGATCTTGTCGATGATAACTGAACCTTCAAGACCAGCGTTGAGAGCGATCTGGCGAACCGGTTCTTCAAGAGCCTTGAGAACGATCTTAGCGCCTGTTCTTTCGTCGCCTTCGAGTTCAGGAATTAGCTTTTCAACTGCCGGCATAGCATTGATAAGAGCTGTACCGCCGCCTGCTACGATACCTTCTTCAACAGCTGCCTTTGTAGCTGCAAGAGCATCTTCGATTCTGAGCTTCTTTTCCTTCATTTCGATCTCAGTAGCAGCACCTACCTTGATAACTGCAACACCGCCGGAGAGCTTTGCAACTCTTTCCTGGAGCTTTTCCTTGTCGAAGTCAGATGTTGTTGTTTCGATCTGTGACTTGATCTGAGCGAGTCTTTCCTTAACAGCTTCACCTGAACCGGCACCGTCAACGATAATTGTGTTTTCCTTGCCGATAACTACCTGCTTAGCACGGCCGAGCTGAGCCATTGTTGTATCCTTGAGTTCGAGACCAAGTTCTTCTGTGATAACTTCGCCGCCTGTGAGGATCGCGATGTCCTTGAGCATTTCCTTACGTCTGTCGCCGAAGCCAGGAGCCTTGACACCTACGCATACGAATGTGCCTCTGAGCTTGTTGAGAACGAGAGTTGTAAGAGCTTCGCCTTCGATGTCCTCAGCGATGATAACGAGCTTCTTGCCTGCCTGAACGATCTGTTCGAGAAGCGGAAGAATGTCCTGAATGCTTGAGATCTTCTTGTCTGTGATAAGGATGAGTGCGTCATCGATAACTGCCTTCATCTTGTCTGTATCTGTTACCATGTAAGGTGAGATGTATCCGCGGTCAAACTGCATACCTTCAACTACTTCGCTGTATGTTTCTGCAGTCTTGCTTTCCTCGATAGTGATAACGCCGTCTGATGTTACCTTTTCCATTGCTTCAGCGATGAGCTTACCAACGTTTTCATCAGCAGATGAGATAGTAGCAACTCTTGCGATGTCAGCAGATCCTTCGATTTTCTTTGAATTGTCAACGATCGACTTTACTGCTGCGTCAACAGCCTTTGAAATACCCTTTCTTACGATCATCGGGTTAGCACCTGCAGCAACGTTCTTCATACCTTCACGGATGAGAGCCTGTGCGAGAAGTGTAGCTGTTGTTGTACCGTCGCCGGCAGCGTCGTTAGTCTTTGTAGCAACTTCCTTAACGAGCTGTGCACCCATGTTTTCGAATGCATCTTCGAGTTCGATCTCCTTGGCAATTGTAACACCGTCATTTGTGATGAGCGGAGCGCCGAACTTCTTGTCGAGAACTACGTTTCTGCCCTTAGGTCCGAGTGTGATCTTTACTGTATCTGCAAGCTTGTTGATACCAGCCTGAAGTGCTTTTCTGGCGTCTTCGCCGTAAATAATATCCTTTGCCATAACTATTACTCCTTTATATCTGTTTTATTATTTTTAAATAAAGTGATTCCATCGCAGTTCCGGCTTCGCAGGAACTGCGAAAGGGAAGGGATACGGGGCTTCGCCCCGAACCCCCGCGCTGAGTTATGAACAAATCAGCGCTTCCTTAATATT
>JAGDDO010000003.1 GCA_017848205.1 Oscillospiraceae bacterium
ACTGCTGCCGCTTCGCTTTCTTCTGAAATTTCTGCGGCTTCAGTATACTCTGCTGCGGTCACAGCTTCTGTTACAGCAGCTTCCGCATCGGTAAATATCTGAAGCGGAGCTTCGGTCACAAATCCGGAAGGGCTTCCGTCTGAATGCTGCAGTTCATTTTCGTTTCCGAATCCGGTGAAACCGTTAAGTAAAAGAAGAACAAGTCTTAAAACAACAAGCAGAACTATGGCGGCAAGAGAAAGTTTCAGTACCTTTCTGACGTTTTCATTTTTCATCAGACTGCATATCCTTTAGAGCTTATAACGCTGCATACTTCGTTTACGTACTTTTCGCATAATGCATCTGTCTCTGCTTCAACCATTACTCTTACGAGAGGTTCAGTACCGCTTCCTCTTACAAGTATTCTGCCGTTGTCGCCGAGAGCATCCTCTGCCTTCTTTACGGCTGCAAGTACATCTGCATCTTCCATTACGGTCTTCTTGTCAGTTACGCGTACATTCTTAAGAAGCTGAGGGTAGATAGTAACTTCTGCCGCAAGATCTGCAAGCTTCATCTTTGATTCAAGCACTACTTCCATTACCATGAGTGAAGTAAGGATACCGTCACCTGTTGAAGCGTACTTGCCGAAAATGATGTGTCCGGATTCCTCGCCGCCGAGCTTGAATCCGTTGGCTGCCATGTTTTCGTAAACATACTTGTCTCCTACAGCAGTCTTTTCATATGAAATGCCCTGAGCATCGAAAGCCTTGTAAAGACCGATGTTTGACATGATAGTTGTAACAACTGTGTTGCATGTGAGCTGACCCTTGTTCTTAAGATATTTGCCGCAGATGTAGAGGATAAGGTCTCCGTTGATGAGCTTTCCGTCATGAGCCACTGCAAAACATCTGTCAGCGTCGCCGTCATAGGCAAAACCAATGTCACAGCCTGATTCAACAACATACTTCTGAAGAGCTTCAGGATGTGTTGAACCGCATCCGTTGTTTATATTGGTACCGTCAGGTGTATTGTTTATTACATGTGTATCTGCACCGAGTGCGTCGAAAACGCTTTTTGCAATTGATGAAGCACTTCCGTTTGAGCAGTCGAGAGCGACCTTCATGTTCTTGAATGAACGTGTTGCAAGTGAGATAAGGAAACCGATGTAGCGGTTACGTCCTGCTGCGTAGTCAACAGTGCGTCCGATGCTTTCGCCTGTAGCAAGCGGGATGGCATCAGGATCGCCGTCGATGTAGTCTTCGATTTTCTTTATTGTTTCGTCGTTGAGCTTTTCGCCCTTGCCGTTCATTACCTTAATACCGTTGTCGTAGAAAGGATTATGGCTTGCCGATATCATGATACCGCAGTCAAAATCATCTGTCTTGGTCACATAGGCAACACTCGGAGTAGTTGTAACGTGAAGCAGATAAGCATCTGCACCGGATGCTGTGATGCCGGCTGCAAGAGCGTATTCAAACATGTATGAACTTCTTCTTGTATCCTTGCCTATTACGATACGGCACTTGTCGTTCTTACCCTGTGAATAATACCAGCCAAGGAATCTGCCTACCTTGAATGCGTGATCTACAGTGAGATTCTTGTTAGCTTCTCCTCTGAAACCGTCTGTACCAAAATACTTTGCCATAATAATTATTTCCCCTTTGGAATCTTATTTTTTCCGTTTGATTATACTCATATCTGCGGACTTTTTCCGCCGGCTGCATTACCATCAATACAGCACTGTGAATTTTATTATACAACTATTCATACATAAAATCAAGTCCGATTATTGTTTAATGTTCTTTAGGCTCATTCGCCGCGGTATCTCCGGACTTTCCGGAAAAAACGGCGGCATACCGGCAGAATATACATATTTAATATGAACAACTTGAATACAAATATCTTTTTTATCCACCTTTTGTGCATATTATAGGTTGCAAACAGCTGCTTACTATGATATGATTTATACAGGATTTTATGGTTTGTTGATAATATTTTTTAATTATCAGCTAATCAGTGTATTATTATAACGATCGTAACTGTAACACAGACAGTTATCGGTCCTGTTACGAAAAGAGGTAGCATTCTTATGTCTTTTAAACTGAAAAAATTTATCGCGTCACTGACAGCTTTTGTTCTTTCAGCAGGAATAATGTCATTCACCGTATCTGCTGATGAAAATACAGCAGCGGGCGAAACTGCAGCAGCTGAAAATTCCGGAACTGCAGACGAAGGCAAGGACTCCGGATCAGAAAAGGAACTGTTCTTTGCTGACCATTTCGATGACGGTAATCACAGCTGGACAGGACGCGGCGGAGCCAAACTTTCCTTAAGTGATGAAAAACCTTTTGACGGCATCAACTGTCTGTACGTAACAGGCCGTACAGCTGCCTGGAACGGTGCTCAGAAAGAACTTGACCTTACACTGTTCGAACCTGGCAAAAAATACAGCTTCAGCTGCAACGCAATGCAGACAGAAGGCGGAGCAGAAGAAACTTTCTACATGAAGCTCCAGTACACTGATGCAGCAGGCCAGACAAACTACGATGCCATCGCTGAAGCTACTACAATTAAGGGCGAATGGGTACAGCTCGCAAATTCCGAATATACGATTCCTGCAGATGCTACTGCAGCTTTCCTCTACGTTGAAACCAAAGAAGGAACCTTTGACTTCTACGTTGACAATGCTGCCGGTGCCGGCGAAGCTACACAGATCGAAGGTCCGAAATCCAAGAAGCTTACATACGGCGACATCAACTATGACGGAAAGATAAACATTCCTGACCTCTGTCTTATAAAAAGTGCTCTTATCGACGGTCTTACAGACGATGCCCAGAAAAAAGCTGCCGATGTAAACCGCGACAAATCTATAGACGCCACTGATGCAATGCTCATCTTCCAGTGGCTCAATGCAGAAATAGAAGA
>JAGDDO010000521.1 GCA_017848205.1 Oscillospiraceae bacterium
AGAGGATTCTTTACTGCTTCCTTGAGCTTGTCGAAACCAACTACATCACGGAGAAGTTCAAGATAGTGATAAACTGTTGTTTCACCGTTGTAAGCTGCTGTCGGTTCCTTGTCCTGTGACATGTAAAGGTTTGCCTTGGCAGCAAACTCTGCATCTGTCTGCATTGCGTGGTTAGTCTGCTTGATAACGTTGTGACATGCTGAACATACCGTAACAAGAGGCTGTTCTGCGTCTCTTGCAGCAGCAAGAGCGCGGACACTTGAGAGCTTTGATGCTACTTCATCCTTTGCGGAAATGAAGGAAGCACCGCAGCACTGCCAGTTCTCGATCTCACAGAGCTCAACGCCGAGGATCTCGGCGCATCTGCGGGCATAGAAATCAAGATCTTTAGCCTTTGTACGGAGTGTACAGCCAGGGAAATAACTGACTTTCATTGTTTACCTCCAATACTGTAAGGATCAGACCATCTGTTCAGGATGGAATACCTCATCAAATTTTTCCTCTGTAAGGAAGCCGAGTTCTACGCAGGCTTCTTTGAGAGAAATATTGTCTTTATAAGCTTTTTTAGCTGTCTTTGCAGCGTTCTCGTATCCGATGTACGGGTTGAGAGCTGTAACGAGCATGAGTGAGTTGTGAAGATTGTGGTGCATCTTTTCCTTGTTTGCTGTGATGCCTACTGCGCAGTTCTTGTTGAATGAAAGAATAGCTTCAGCAAGAAGACGTGCAGACTGAAGGAAGTTGTATGCAGCTACAGGCATGAATACGTTGAGTTCAAAGTTACCCTGTGAAGCAGCGATTGAAACAGCTGTGTCGTTGCCCATTACCTGAACGGCTACCATTGTAACAGCTTCACACTGTGTAGGATTTACCTTGCCCGGCATGATGGATGAACCAGGTTCGTTTTCAGGAATGTGGATCTCACCGAGACCGTCACGCGGACCTGAAGCGAGCCATCTTACGTCGTTGGCGATCTTCATCATGTCGCATGCTGCTGCCTTGATGGCACCGTGTGCGAATACGAATTCGTCCTTTGAAGTAAGTGAATGGAATTTGTTCGGCGCTGTTGAGAAAGACTTGCCTGTAAGTTCTGAAACCTTAGCTGCAACGAGTGTGTCGAATCCCTTAGGAGCGTTAAGACCTGTTCCGACTGCTGTACCGCCAAGTGCAAGCTCTGAGAGAGGCTTTACTGACATTTTAAGAAGCTCGACATCTCTTTCGAGGCTTGAACGCCATCCGCTGATCTCCTGGCTGAACTTGATAGGTGTTGCATCCTGGAGGTGTGTACGTCCGGATTTAACGATGCCTTCGTTTTCAGCTTCGAGCTTTTTGAATGTAGCTATGAGTGTTTCGATCGCTGGAATGAGCTTGTCTTCGATAGCGATAACTGCTGAAATGTGCATAGCAGTCGGGAATGTGTCGTTTGATGACTGGCTCATGTTGATGTCGTCGTTAGGATGAACGAGCTTCCTGCCTGCGATCTGGTTTGCGCGGTTGGCAATAACTTCGTTTGTGTTCATGTTTGACTGTGTGCCTGAGCCTGTCTGCCATACTACGAGAGGGAAGTGGTCGTTGAGTGAACCTGAGATGACTTCGTCACAAGCCTGTGTGATGGCTGCGAGCTTTTCGTCTGTCATCTTTTCGCTCTTGAGTTCGTGGTTGGCAAGTGCTGCAGCCTTTTTGAGTATACCGAAAGCGTGAGTGATCTCACGAGGCATTGTTTCGATGTCAACACCGATCTCAAAATTCTCGTGGCTTCTCTGTGTCTGAGCTGCCCAGAGACGGTCTGCAGGAACTTTCATTTCACCCATAGAATCATGTTCTATACGATATTCCATATTTTTTACTCCTTAGTCGAAAATCAGATTTCGAGATTATTGATAACTTCCTTAAGAGCTGCTGCACTCTTCTGGAGTTTAGCCTGTTCTTCTTCTGTAAGAGGAACATTTACCTTGCGTACGCCTTCCTTGCCTACGAGGTTGAGTGTGCTTAAGCATACGTCGCTTACGCCGTATTCACCGTGCATCATTGTAGATACAGGGAGAACTGTGTCGATGCCGTGGAGGATTCTCTCACAGATGTGACATACTGAAACAGCGATAGCGTAGAATGTTGCACCCTTGCGCTTGATTACCTGAGCGCCTGATGTTCTTACAAATTCTTCGATTTCTTCGTTGATGATGTCCTCTGCACCGAAGTATTCGTTGCAGTCATCACATGGTACGCCTGCGATGTTTGCGAGTGACCACGGAACGAATGATGAGTCACCGTGTTCGCCGAATACATAAGCGTGGATGTTGTCCTGGCTTACGCCGTAGCATTCGCTGAGCTTTGCACGGAGACGAGCGCTGTCGATAGTTGTACCTGAACCGATGATGTGGTTTTCAGGGAGACCTGAAAGCTTGCAGAATGTGTAAGTAAGAACGTCGATCGGATTGCTTACGATGATGTAGAAAGCATTTGGAGCGCTCTTTGTGATTTCAGGAATGATAGACTTTGTGATGTTAACATTTGTCTGAGCAAGTTCAAGTCTTGACTGACCTGGTTTTCTTGCGATACCTGATGTAAGGATTACGATGTCAGAATCCTTTGCTTCTTCGTATCCACCCTGGTATACCTTGCATGGACTGCTAAGCGGTGTACCCTGCATGATGTCGAGAGCTTCACCTACAGCCTTGTCAGTGTTGATATCGATCAGAACGATTTCTGAAGCGATGCCCTGAATAGCCAGTGTGTACGCGATTGTGGAGCCGACAGAACCGGCGCCGATGATAGAAATTTTATTCATAGAAAACACCTCTCCTACTTTAACATATTTATTTTAATTATATCACCTTTGATTTGAATGTGCAATAGATTTTCAGCATATTGGTAATATATATATCGATAAAGGTTAAACTTAATCCTATAATGTGCAGAAACACTAATTTTAAAGGGGCTTTGGCGGCATGAAAAACAGACCACAGAGCGCATTCCGGATGGTCTGTGGTCTGCCTTTCCGTTAACTGCCGCGGATCCCTGTGCTGACTCAGGAATGGATCAGCGTATCATTAGTAAAAATTATCTGAAAAATATAGATTTAATGAGAAAATTGTAGTATAATATATTCATTACAGTAAAAAGGATTGCCGATATTTAAGGAAACACTGAACAAACCGAAAATCCGGCTTCTCCGGATTTTCGGAGGTGGGGTTTGCGGGGCTTCGCCCCGACCTCCCCAACGCTGATTTATGAATAAAACAGCGTTTCCTTAAAAAACAGCGTATCCCTATTATCTGAAAAGAACAAAAGAGAACGGCGGAAAAGCCGTTCAGACACAGAGAAAAACATTCTGAGGAGGAGATAATTATGCCACATTCATCAGGACATCACCACAGTTCACACAGGAGCAGTTCGCACAGGAGCAGCTCTCATCGCAGCAGCTCACACCATTACCATCACCGCAGTTCTTCACGCTATCACAGCGGAAGCTACTCCGGTTATGGATATTCCGACAGAAGAAATTCAACCCGGATAAGCAGTGTGTTCTTTCCGGGGGCTAAACGGTACAGCTATTTAAGCCACGGAAAGCTGAAGTACA
>JAGDDO010000522.1 GCA_017848205.1 Oscillospiraceae bacterium
CATAAGTCTTTCCGTCGTCGCACTTCATGGTCACTGTGCATGTCGGTTCAGCGATCCCTGCTACCTTAAGTTCCTCCTCAGTCGGAGAAGCACTTAAAACAGTGTCAGCAGTAAGGCCGAAAAGTCCGTGTGTATAGTCAGCCGACTTACTTACATCAAGATAAGCCTTTACAGGTGAAGTCATAACATGTGTGGCACTTGTTCCGCCCGACTTGTTTTCGCCTGTGTACTCAAGAACTATCGGTTTTTCAAGATTCGGTCTTTCGATCGTTATACTGTTTACGACCGGCATTTCCTTGTCGGAAGGATTTTCAAGAACAGTCTTGGAAATGAAGTATTCCTTTTCGTAAGTGTATGATTTTACAAAGCCGGATGAAACGGAATATACCGTATCAGCATCTTTGGTCTTTACGTAAATATCGCCGCCTGGTGTATTGTTTCCGACCAGAATGACTGCCTTGCCTGCACTGTCACCATCATAGGTAACAGTAACTTCAGCCTTTGGCTTGTCAAGGCCGAAGTTGGAAAGGTCATCTGCTTTTTCGGCAATGATCTTTTCAGGTACAAGTTCCTTTGCCTGAACAGCAAAACCGTCAACGAGATTTGAATCAAGTTTAATGCCGTCAAGTCCTTCTACAGTAAACACTGCCTGAGCTTCACCGGTAGCCTTTGTCTTTCTTACAAAAGTATATCCGCCGGCGTCATTTTTAACTTCAATTGAAACGATATCATCGCTTGATCCGGTATAAACAGGAGCTAAAGTCTCGCTTTCGCTGGAAGATGTTTCTGAATCTTCTTCTGAATTTTTTGCCGGATCGGTCATTTTCATTGCGAAGACGCCGCCGCCCAGAAGGGCTACGACGGCTACGCCTGCAATAAGATATTTTACTCCGCTGCTCATTTGTTACGTCTCCTTAAGTACACGATAACACCTGCTGCTGCGATCGCAAGAGGAAGAGCTATCTGAACAAGGAACACAACTGTACGGACTGCCTTTTCAGAAATGTTTATAGTATCTACAACAAGGCTCTTTGAAAGAATGGTTATGCCTTCGCCCTTGCCTGTAGAGTTGTTGATAATACCGATAGCGAGTTCCTGGTTGTTAAGAGCGTCTATGCTTGTGATGTAATAGTCAATGAAGAATGCTGAACCAAATGCATATACATTGCTTGAGATCTTTTCTTCACCTACAAATCTGTGCTTGCTTCCGCGAACAAGAACGTTCTGTTCACCTTCAGCAACTGTTTCAACAGTGTTCTGATCTGAACCGTTCTGTCCTGCATTCTCAGCCAGTGCTTTGACTACTGATGTAGATGATGTTTTGAGAATAGTCTCTGTTTCCCTGCCGTCACCTTCAGTGAATGTGAGTTCAAGCGGTCTTGAATACGGCATTGCTATAGGAAGATCAGCTGACTTTACAAGGGTTTCGTTGCCTGCAGTAAGCTTTGCCTGCGGTACAACTACATACTGCTGAAGTGCTGCAAGTCCAAGCTGAAGAAGTTCAGCCTTGTTTTCATTGTCTACATAACCTTTTCCGACCTTAATGCCCCATTCTTCAAGGAACGCATCAAGAGTTGGTGTATCACGCTGATCGAAATTTGCAAAATAGATGAGGTTCTTTCCGTACTCGCCGCCGTTTTCAAGATAAGTCGTAAGCTTTCCGGTAACAGTTTCAGTAAGATCAGTATAAGGGGCTGCAAGAATAACTGCAGAATAATCTGAATCAATATCCTGAGTAAGCGGGTCAACAGTATCAACTATGTAACCGTTGTTTTCAAGGATAGTCGGAAGCTGTGAAACAGAAGCAGCAACAAGATCAGACTGCTGACATGTAAGAATTGCTACCTTCGGCGGATTAGGATCGGCAACGAACATAATAGCTGATGTAAGCTTTTCTTCAGCTGTTATCGCCTTGATCTCAGTTTCGTATGTCTGGTAGTTCATTTCTGTTTCGTAGAAGTCAGTCATTTTAAGTACTTTTATTCTTCCGTTGCAGAACACAATAACGTTTGCTCTTGAAATAGGTTCTGAAG
>JAGDDO010000523.1 GCA_017848205.1 Oscillospiraceae bacterium
AAGAAATGTTTAAAGCAGCAGATGTTGACGGCGACGGTGATGTAACTATCGCAGACCTTGCAAGACTTCAGCAGTATCTTTCAAAAAAGATAACATCATTCTGATATTCAGCAATTTTCATCCTTAAGGATTACTCTGAAAAATAAAAACAGCGGGAGTACCGGTAAAAAAATCCGGTGCTCCCGTTTGCTCTGTATCAATGGTAGTCTTCACCACTGTGTGCCGAAGACTGCTATAGAAAAACCGAGCTGGTCAGCTCGGTTTAGAAATTGCACCGGAGGTGCCACATTTTCATTCAGACGGATAAAGTATGGCGATTTTAAGAAAAATCGATTCTGTTTTTTGTTGTCATAAACGTAAGTGTTCTCGGTGCTGTTTTTTAGGGAAACGCTGATTTATTCATAAATCAGCGTGGGGTCCGGGGCGAAGCCCCGCAAATCCCACCTCAGGAAATCCGGCGAAGCCGGATTTCCGATTTAATCAGTGTTTCCTTAGTTCTCGGTTTTGTTTTTGATGAGCTTTATTATTTCATACAAAAGTGCTTTATCATGCTTGTTAAATTGTTTTATAGTAGCGATTAAATCAAGATACGTAATGTCTTCATAATAATACTCAGTAAGTGTTGAGAGATTATCTTTAAACTTAGCTGATCGACCTAAAAGATACTCGATGTTCACCCCAAAGTAATCGGCAAGAATAATCAGAGTCTCTATATCAGGAGTTCTTCTCCCTTGTTCATAATGAGCAATAGTAGATTCGGACATATGCACTTCTCCTGCAAACTTTTTTTGTGTTTTACCTTTTGTTTTTCGTAATTCGGACAAGTATGCGCCAAACATATTATTTTTTGATATTTTGCTCATGAATACTCCAACCCTTTGCGTTAAATCATATAAATACATAATAACAGAAATTAGGTGCTGAGACTTGAAATTGTCTCAATTCGAGAGAGAAGTTTGGGACTGCTGTGACAACTATCTCATATCGTACAGTTACAGAAGCTGATGATATTTGAAATCAATCTGTCTCTATATTTATAGTTAGTTCGTGCCAGAAAACTGCAACTCGTGCCAAAATGCTTGAATCCAACGTCTTTTTGTGGTACATTCACGACATGGATTGAAGGGATGGTATTATGATAGCCAGTCTTAGTAAAAGAATTTTACGCTTTCTCACTGTAAATCAAGTGATCGGTACTCAAGAAGACGAGCAGCAGTATTATCAGTATGGAATAGAAATTACGATTTCATCAGGAATCAATATAGCTCTTATTCTTTTTTTAGGAGTTTTATCAGGTGCGTTTTTTGAAAGCATGGTATTCCTTGTGACGTTTATTCCTATTCGGCAGGTATCCGGAGGTTATCATGCAAATACTTATCTGAAATGCAATGTGATCTTTGGCATTGTTTTTATGCTGGTAATTATTTGTTATAGATTTATTAACGTGTTTGAATTATACAGTATGATAAAACCATTTCATCAGATAGTTTTTTCCGCTGTTTGTTCATTGATTATTATTGCTATATGTCCTGTAGAAAATATCAATAAACCTATTTGCCCGGAGAAAATTAAGTATTATAAAATTATGGCTGCATTACTTGGCTTATGCTGCGGAATAACTGCAGCGTTGCTGACGGTATTAAAATATAAGACTGGAAATATGATACTACTAACATTGCTTTCTATAATTGTATTGGCTGTGATTGCAGTAATTCCAAAGAAGGGGGGGATTTGAAATGAGAGAATACAGAAAGTTACTTGCTATCTGGATTAAGAAGATAGCGGCATGTAATGCGGATATCGGATTCGGTTCAGCATCCATTTTTGGTATTTATCAAATTAAAGAACCGAAAGTTAATCGACATGAATGAAAATCGTGTTTTGTATCATCTTTTGGGTGTTAGAGGGGAATGATACCAGTGAATTAATATTCATTTGTATGCGAATTTATGGGAAAACAGAAATTAAAAGGAGGAAAAACATGAATAAATGTATTAAAAGAGGGTTGACTGCTCTTGCGGCCGCTCTTATATGTGCGTCAAGTATTGTAAGCGTTTCAGCAGTAACGAGCTTTATTCAGGGAAAATGGAATTATAGCAGTGGAAGTTTTGTAAGAACCAATACTGAGACACAGGGATATTTTGAGGCTGTATATGTAAATGGTGGTTATATATTTGGATTCTTTTCGTATGACTGGTATAACCCTTCTTCGGAATATATTGATTCTAACAACTATACCAATAATTACTGTTCGTATATTGTTACAATGACTACCGGAATTTATAGCGGTTATAATTATCCGCTTGAAATTTACCCATATCAGGGACGTTTAAGAGTAAACACAAGAAACTATTATCTTCAGTAAATAAGTTTGAATTGTCTTATGGGATTAAATCCTGTAAGACAATTCTTGCTTAAAATGAACCAACGCTTGTTATTTATTTTGAATATGCTATAATAATGACAGAAGCGTTTAATACATTTCAAAAGGAGTGCTTATGAAAAAAACAATTCATTTACTGATCGCAGTTATCCTCTGTTTATTACTGCCTTCATGCGGTGGCGGTGATGTAAGTGTTTCGGAATCTGCTTCCGAAGTAAAAGAAGAATTCTCGGTCAAAGACGGAAAATATTATTCTTCTGATCATGAATCGTATGTTGAAATAACAGAAGGAAAGTATTTTCAGCTTGTAAACTGGGATGAGGATGTACTTGAAAACTTAAGAAAGTTTTACGCTGAACAGGGATACAGCACTTTTGCTTCGCAGAAGGCAGATGGTCTTTCAGTTGATCAGCTTAAGGAGTTCAAAGAACGCTGTAAAAACAGTGATCAGCTAAAAAAAGAACTTGTGGAGAACAGAGCAGAATTTAAAGTGAACCGTGTTGATGATGAAATTGCTCAGATGGCAATAGAAGATACCGGTACTGATACGGAGATAACGTATAAACTGACAGATTATGAATTGTGGTTTCCATTTAACTACTGCTATATTAACGATGATTATAAACTAGTGAGCAAACAGTTCGGAATGGAGTTTTACCTTGAAGAAGAATAAAATATATATCCTGCCGTTTCTTCTGACCGTACTGATCTTTTCAGGCGGATGCAGCAGGAAAGATAATACTGAAAAACCGGTGGTGACGGAACCGGAAGATTTTTATGTTATAAAAAATGAAGTCACACTGCCTTATGAGATTTCCTGGTCGGATAACATACACTGTACGGAAGATACGATATATGTCAGCGGATATTCGGGTATGGCGGAGATCGATTATGCGTTTTCGGTTTACGATGCTGAAACTGAAACCTTTAAACACCTGGACAGATTCAGGAACTACAAAGGCGATGTGACGGCAGCATATCTCGGCAAAAGCAGGATATGTGCCGCATACATAAAAGAAAATGAATCGTACTTTGTGGTCTGTGATGCGGAAACCGGAGAAGAAATAAAGAAAATCGAGACGGAACCCGGTAAAAGAATAACATCTTTCTTTGAAGATGAAAACGGCAGACTCATCGTGGAATTTACCGGAGATACCGGAAGACCGGAGGTCGTTTCATACAGTGATGATTACAGCACCACGGAACCGGTACCGGTTTTTGAAAATATACCGGATGGAAATACGATCATTTCAGATCTGCTCTTTGATTCCGGATATTATTATGTGCTGACTTCTGAAAATTCAGCAGATGATCAAAAGATAAGCGTGTTTGTTGTTTCGGCAGACGGAAACGTTGTCAGATCTTTTGCAGGTGTCATGGCTGATACGAACGGAATCTATGAAGCTGCTTACTTTAATTCACGGGGAAATCTCTGCATATCGGTGCGTGATAATACGAATATGCTGCACCGGTGCATAGATGAGATCAGACTTACCGACGGCAGCGTTGTAAACCGTTATGATGATGAGTTCGGCGATGAAAACATTATAGCTCCGGACAGAGCGTGTGAAAATACTGATTTTTTCTTTAATGACGGTGATATTCTTTACAGATACTCTGCAGATGAAAGCAAAAAAACAGTTTTTTCACTGGATGAAAAAAACGGAAGGCTTGCCTATGTTTCCGGAAACGATAACAAACTCCTTTTCTGTTCCACGGTATACGGAAGCTTGGAAACACCTGTTATATATAAGTACGACCGTGACGGAAACCAGACCGGTATCATAAATGCACCTGAGTCAGGTGATCAGATGACAGTACTGCAGGCAGATGTGCTTTCAGACGGGAATGCTGTTTTTCTCTCGGAAAATGAAAACGGCGGCTATGCTGTTTCGTGGACTGATAAAGACGGGAAAATTATAAATCAGACTGATGTTTTTGAAAACACGGAAAAAGCTGATATGTGGGCAGGAAACAACTCGGAACTTTACATTCTCGGCTGTACTGATGATGACTATTCATACATGGTCTTTGACAGTAATGCTGTAAAGATACGTGAAGGTTCAGGCAATTGTCCTGACGGACGTATAAAAGAAATGTTCTTCATGAACGGCTCCGATTTTATACTTTACGAAAATGCAGACTGGGAGAAACGTATTATCTGTACCGATGAAAAGATCGCTTTTGATGATTTCGTTTATCCTGAGTACGGCACCCAAAAAGTATTTTCGCTTTCTGACGGAAGTGTGTGTTATTTCGATGCAGACAGCGTTTACAGAACTGATGCGAATGGATTTTCAGGGCGTAAAATTCTTAACTGGAATGACAGCGGCATTATCCACCTTGTAGGTGCAATGGGTGTTATGAATGATGACTGTATCGTTTGTCTGACTTCAGGAAACGGATTTTCTTTTACGGTACTTGAACG
>JAGDDO010000524.1 GCA_017848205.1 Oscillospiraceae bacterium
GGCAATCCAAGAAACTCCAGAACATATGGATCTTTTATAACATCTGAAGGCGACTCTATGATCATACCTTTCTCAGAAAGTTCTTTAACTCCTTTCTTATCTTTGCTTAATGCAATTCTTTCATAAAGAGCACTGTCAAATTGGCGTCGCAGTTCTGTTAAACTCCAGTCGTTCTTTACAGATTCAATTTCATAAAAATGACGTTCATCTATATTTTCAATACGCATTAGTTTAACATAATGTGACCAGCTAAGATAGAACCTTCGGCCAGTATCCACTTCTGGGAGATTGTTGAATTGGGGAAACACTGTTTCCCCAATTTGATCATGTGAATAAACCACGTAAAATCTTCTCATTAGTTTCAAATTGTCAGATGAAAAACCTTTACCGTATTCATTAGTTAAAAATTTTGATAATTCTATCAATATTCTTTTTCCATATTCAGCACGATCAGAACCTTTTTGTTCTTCTCCAAATATCATCTTTCCGATTTTATAATATGCATAAACCATAGTAAGATTAACATTAACCTTAATATGATTCTTTGCATCTCTGATCACAGAGCTGATCTGCTCCATAAATTCTTTTTTCACCATGCACATTTTACGAATTCTCCTTACCTTTTACAAGTCATTCATCAGAGAGAATTATCCTGTTTTAAAACATTATTGAATTGGGGAAACACTATTTCCCCAATTCAAAATATAAAAAATAATCAATTACCAATGATCATATTATACCATTTCCTGCGTATTAATTCAAGGTATAAACGGCATAGGAAATATTAAAGAAACCGTTTATGTCACAAAATCTGTCATCTGAATAGCTTTATCGAATTGGGGAAACACTGTTTCCCCAATTCATGTAATTTATTTCCATTGAACAATATTACCGGATATGCTATACTTAAAAGCGAGTAAACTTTTAAAGAAATAAAACCATTCCATCGGAGATAATCACATGCCTAAAATTTCGAAATCGGCAGTTTTCAATGCTGCCAAGATATCAGCCGGATGTGCTGCGGCGATCGTCATTTCAACACTGCTGGGAGTAAAGTACAGTGCGACCGCCGGACTTATCACGGTTCTCAGTATACAGAACACCAAAAAGGAAACGGCTGAGATCGCTGTGAAACGGCTTCTTTCATTTATCACAGCCATAATCACATCATTTATCAGTTTCCGTTTTCTCGGATATACCACGACGGCATTTGCGGTCTATCTTTTTGTATTCATACTCATATGCGGACTGTTCCGCGCACAGAGTGCTATTGTTCCGGTATCGGTACTTATCGCACATATCCTTTCGGAAAAACATTTTGACCTGCAGATAGTTATAAACGAGTTTCTGCTGCTTTTCATCGGCGCCGGAACCGGATTTCTTCTTAATCTATATCTGCACCGGGATACAAAGAAAATGACCGAGTACAGAGCAGCCGTTGACGATGAGATAAAAGCAATCATCGGGCGTATGGCTGACCGTGTGCTTGTAAGCGACAAATCTGACTACACCGGAGACTGCTTCAGGCGACTCGACGGATATATGAAGTCAGCCCGAGATCTCGCAGTGCTCAATCGCCAGAACTCACTCATAAACAACGATAATTACGACCTTCTTTATCTTGATATGAGACAGAAACAGTGCACCATACTTTATGAGATGTACAAATCAGTCAAGGAGATGGATTCCACTCCTGAACAGGCGCACATCATTTCCGAACTGCTTAAAAAGATAAAGGACGAGTACCATGAGTACAATAACGTAAGCAGGCTGCTCGAAGAAACAAATAAAGTTATAACTGAAATGAAAGATCAGAAAATGCCTGAATCACGTGAGGAATTCGAAAACCGCGCATCACTTTACAATTTAATGATCCGCACCCGCGAATTTCTTACCATCAAGAAAATGTTTATGGATAACAATAAATAAAAACAGTGAACGCCCGATCCGTCCGGCGTTCACTGTTTTTTTGTTCATATTCGGTCCGTGATCATTTCACGTATTTCTGAAGATGTTTTGTTATAGATTCGCGTCGCTTAGCGTAAAAATCCTTAAGAATACCAACATTCTGAGAATAGAAGTATTTCGGATCATCCATACCGTTGATATTGTCCCAGAATCTCATTATCGTCTCAGCAGAAAAATCACAGTA
The DNA here is from genome assembly GCA_017848205.1 of Oscillospiraceae bacterium. Next base: position 2,153 of record JAGDDO010000524.1, read on the forward strand.
TTCTTTTTCTAGTCTGTCAATCTCTGCTGCTACACGTTCATCGGAAAAATCGTTGTTTATAACATCCATAAAGGTCTTTGAAAATTCTTCTTTAAAAGTATCATTCTTAAGAGCCGCATTGAAAATAACTCCAAGAATACCATGGCTGTTTGCAAGACGGGAAAAAGAATCTTTTTCCGGTGCAGTATCAGGGTAAATAGCAGAACTGTATTCAGTATCGAACATGATAAAGCGCCATTTGCCGTCTGCATACGGATTGCTGTCATCGATCTTCTCAGCTTTCCACATTGCCGAGTTACTTCCTCCCCAGTTGGCATTGTCTATGTAGATCTCAGCGCTTATATACTCCATATAGCTCTGCATATCTATACGTTCACAAAGCTTTTCATATTCACTCCGGACTGAAAAATCTGTTTTACTGATCCACTGTTTAAGTTCTTCCCATTCCCTGAATGTTTCCTCAGAACCTGCGTCAAGCGACTCTTTCTTGATTATGCATATCTCCTTTTTCGGCACACCATAATGAGCGCTTACAAACGCCCTGTCGAGCTTTTCGGTTATTTCGTAATGGCCCCAGAACTCACCGTTGAGATATACTATACAAGGTTCCATTCCCTGAGTAAGAAAATCACGATGACTAACAAGCGACTGGGCAAGTTTATCACGGAAACGGGTATACATTGCGTCGTTACCGCCGTTACGAAGGATGAATGTATCATACTCTGTTATTACACTGCCGTCAGACTGGCTTTTCACATTTCCAGAAAACAGATCATACTCCAGTTTCGATGAACCGTAATCTTTTCTGAAATAAACATTAAAGCTTTTCTGAGGATATGATCTGGTAGCACCGCCGTGAATTCTTATACCGACGTCATCGGTGATCACATTTTTTCCGTCTTCAAAGATCTGTATGGAAGCAGGCTTTTCCCACTCTCTGCCCTTCTGACTATAGTTAGCAGGAATGTTCCATTCCTCCGTCATATAATCGTACTCATCACTGTTTCTCCAGTCGTCATAGGTCTTGCCCATAACGTAAATACCTTTCTCATGATCATAAAGGTCATTTTCTGAAGTTACAAGTGAAATTATTTTAAGTCCCTTATATTTTTCAGAACTCAGAGCATCACCGACAAAATAAGTGTTAGTCACCACTTTACTCTGTGTTCCGTTTTTATCTACCACCACCGCTCTTACTACTGTGGCTTTTTCTTTCTGAACTTCCGGCACAGTATAAGCACCGCTTATGTCTTCCGGAACTATATCAGTATGGCTGCTTAACACTGCAGCCTCACCGGAACGGTCAGTGATCAGTATACGGTCTGTATATTGGCTGCTTTCGGTATCCGGAACACTTCCGTCAAGTGTGTAATAGACCGTACTTCCTTCCGGAACAGATATTTCAAGATAAAACGGCGAATCATAGAACCCGCTTTTTACTGAAAACTTCATTCCTTCTGCTTCAAACGGATCATTAATATCTGCAGTTTCTATCTCAGTTTTTTCTGTTTGAACTTCATTCTGATCTGTTTCGGAAACTGATGCATTTTCCACATTCTGTCCGTCACATGAGGAAAACATAAAAAGCGTACCGGCTAACAAAACTGTAAGTCCGAGTCTGACAGTTATATTTCTGTAATAATCACTCATATTTCTTTTTACCTTGTCAAAATTATTTGCAAATCGGTCTTTTATTTGATTATATCACTTTATGGGGCGTTAATCAAATATATTATTCTCATCTGACAAATTTCATTAGTATTTCACAAACGCAAAGATGAACTTACCACGTTTTCAACAAACGCTTTCGTAAATGTTCAGTTCCTCATCAGTTATTTCGCTTCCTGTGTCCCAGCCAAGGCGATATGCATCAGTATCCTTTACCCGTACTTTTGATACATTTCCGTTTTCATCTTTCAGCGTAAGAGTTACCATTGGCTCCTCGCCGGGCATAAAGCCTTCACAGCCGTTATCAGGTTCTTCAAGATCAGTTATTATATATTTCATTTTCTATTCTCTTTTCTTAAGTATTTTCCTTATAAACAAAAGATCCGTACACCAAAAGATGTACGGATCTTACTCTGGCTCCCCCGACTGGACTTGAACCAGTGACACCCTGATTAACAGTCAGGTGCTACTACCGACTGAGCTACGGAGGAATATTTGTGCCGGCGTCTATCTA
>JAGDDO010000525.1 GCA_017848205.1 Oscillospiraceae bacterium
TTCCGTACATTGCAGGATCTGAGGAACTCAAGTCGAAACCGACACAGCACAGCACAAAGGAACTGCTTTCCATCGGTATTCAGCCGGACGTTATCGTCTGTCGTTCTGAAAAACGTATTCCGGATGACATGGCCGAAAAGATCGCACTGTTATGTAACATCCGTAAAGAAGATGTTATTCAGAATCTTACGGCACCTTCCCTTTATGAGATCCCGCTCTGGCTTGAAAATGAAGGACTTGCCCATTCAGTATGCAGACATCTGGGACTTACAGACAACGCTCCGGATCTTGCAGAATGGACCGACATGGTAAGACGTGCAGAAAATGCAGGTAAAGAAGTTACGATAGGTCTTGTGGGAAAATATGTGGAACTTCACGACGCCTATCTTTCAGTTGCCGAAGCTCTCAGGCACGGCGGTATAGCAAATGACTCAAAAGTTAATATAAAATGGCTCGATTCCGAAGAGATCACAGACGAAAATGCAAAGGAAACTTTTGCAGACTGCAGCGGTATCATTGTTCCGGGCGGTTTCGGACAGCGTGGTATTGAAGGTATGATTACTTCAATAAAATACGCCCGTGAGAACAAGGTTCCTTTCTTCGGTATATGTCTCGGAATGCAGATGACAGTGGTTGAGTATTCAAGAAACGTGTGCGGACTGAAGGACGCAAATTCTGCTGAATTCGGAGTAACACCTTATCCTGTCATCGATATAATGGAAAGTCAGAAAAACATTTCGGAAAAAGGCGGAACGATGCGACTCGGACTTTATCCGTGCAAGCTTGCGGAAGGTTCAAAATGCCGTGATATCTACGGCGAGGAACTTATCTACGAGCGTCACCGCCACCGTTATGAGTTCAATAACGCCTTCAGAAAGGTTCTGACTGAAAACGGTCTTAAAATTGCCGGTCTTTCACCTGATGAAACACTGGTCGAGATCGTTGAACTTTCGGATCACCCGTGGTTCATAGGAGTTCAGTTCCACCCTGAATTCAAATCAAGACCAAACAAACCACAGAAGCTCTTTGCAGATTTCATCAGAGCTTCTCTATCCTGCTGCGAGGCGCAGCCGAAGCAGCAATTACTACGTTAAATAATTTTAAAATAAACTGGAGGAATTAAAAATGGAAAAGGTTACTGAGTATTTTGGTTCAATGGTATTTGACGAAAGAGTAATGAAAGCTACACTTTCTGATAAGGTCTACAAGTCACTTAAGAGAACTATTGACAGAGGAACACCGCTCGATATTTCTGTAGCAAATGCAGTTGCTGCAGCAATGAAGGACTGGGCAATCGAAAAAGGTGCTACTCACTACACACACTGGTTCCAGCCAATGACCGGTGTAACTGCTGAAAAGCACGACAGCTTCATCTCACCTGCACCTGACGGAAGAGTAATAATGGAATTCTCAGGCAAGGAACTCGTAAAGGGTGAACCTGATGCCTCATCATTCCCTTCAGGCGGACTCAGAGCTACTTTCGAAGCAAGAGGATACACAGCATGGGATCCTACTTCATACGCATTCATCAAGGACGGAACACTTTACATTCCATCAGCATTCTGTTCATACACTGGTGAAGCACTCGACAAGAAAGTACCTCTCCTCCGTTCAATGGAAGCACTCAGCCGTCAGGCTATTCGTGTTCTGAAGCTTTTCGGAAACGATACAGTACGCAGCGTCCGCTGCTCAGTAGGCCCTGAACAGGAATACTTCCTCGTTGATCGTGAAATGTGGAAAAAGCGTAAGGACCTCGTAATGACAGGACGTACACTTTTCGGTGCAATGCCTCCTAAGGGTCAGGAAATGGAAGATCACTACTTCGGTTCCATCAAGACAAGAGTTGCTGAATACATGGCTGACCTCGACAAGGAACTCTGGAAGCTCGGCATTCTCGCAAAGACAAAGCACAACGAAGTTGCTCCTGCACAGCACGAACTCGCACCTATCTACAAAACAACAAATATTGCAGCAGACCACAACCAGCTCACAATGGAAGTTATGAAGAAAGTTGCTGAACGTCACGGTCTTGTCTGCCTCCTCCACGAAAAGCCGTTTGAAGGTGTAAACGGTTCAGGCAAGCACAACAACTGGTCCATTTCAACCGATACAGGAATCAACCTTCTCTCCCCTGGTGAAACTCCGTATGAAAATGCTCAGTTCCTCCTCTTCCTTGCAGCAGTAATCAAGTCTGTTGATGAATACCAGGATCTTCTCAGACTTTCAGTTGCCACAGCAGGCAACGACCACCGTCTCGGTGCAAACGAAGCTCCGCCTGCGATAGTTTCTGTCTTCATCGGCACTGATCTTCAGGAGGTGCTCGATGCTCTCGAAA
>JAGDDO010000526.1 GCA_017848205.1 Oscillospiraceae bacterium
CCGCACGTGTCAAGCGAAGCCTTTACTCTGCCAAGCAGTCCTGAACGGGCTGCTGAACTTCCGCCGTAGTGGAGAAGAACCCTGGTTCCGCCGTATTTTTTCACGTAAGCGCCGCATTCCTTTTCTCTGCCTCTTCCGAAAACAAATTCCGTAGGGCTGTAAAAATTGAAATCGTTCATTGATCTGTCCTCCTGTAGTAAGACTGTTCTAATATTCACTGACCGGACAGTGTTTAACCGCCGGTCAGATTATAAACTGAAATTATAAACCAATAGATCCTGTATAGGAGAGTATGTTGTTTTCAGCATTGTCAACGGCTTCTTCAAGTGTCATGCCGTAAAAGTCGCCTGCTGAAAAGTTTCTGCCTGATTTTCTGTCATTTACAAAAGCACCGACAATAACTCCCGGCAGAGAGCTTTCAGGCGCGTTCGGTGCATTCGGACCGCCGAGATCTGTTCTGCACCAGCCCGGATCTGTCAGGTTTATGCAGATATCTGTTCCGTTGTATTTTGAAGCGAGGTCCATTGTAACCTTGTCGAGAGCCGCCTTGCTGGCACTGTAACCAGCCTGCTCAGGTTCAAGACGGATACCGCTCGTTGTATTAACGATCCTTCCGAAGCCTCTCTTTTCCATCTTCTTAAGGAAGTGATAAACTATCATCATAGGAGCTATGGTATTTACCATAAAGCTTGTTTCGTAATCTGACGCAGGAGTCTCGTTGTACTTTTCCCTGTATGCCACCTGAAGTCCCGCATTGTTGAGCACTATGTCAACGTCAACTTTCATATCATCAATGGCTGCGAGCATTGCTTCGACCTGCTTAAGGTCTGTAAATTCCGCACCTACTGTACGTACTTCAACGCCCATAGCTCTTGCTTCAGCTGCTGTTGCTTCACAGTTTTCAGCCTTTCTTGCCTGAAGGATGAGATTGCATCCCTTAGACGCCATAAAAAGCGCTGCTCCGCGGCCGATACCTCTTGCCGCACCTGTTATGAATACCCAGCGTCCTTTAACATCTAACATTAGAATTCTCCTTTGCTGTATACTTAAACCTGTCCGAAGGGTCCGGACCTTAATGAAAAAAGATAACAGGCTTTGAATGATACTTAAATCACAGGGGTACGCAGAAATTCCCGGACTCTCTGTAACCCCAGTTAAATGGTAACACAAACGGCAGGTACAAATCAATAACCTGCCGGTACAATTAGAGATTTATTCTATTTTTCAATTCAATTATTATACTTTTGAGGATGGGGCTGTTATCAGCTTTACCCCGAATGTTTTTTCTGCATTCTGAACTGTTTCGGAGTTATCTTACGATATTTTCTGAAACTGCGTATAAGATGGCTGCTGTCGGCAAATCCTGTCCTCTCACTTATAAAGGCAAGGTCATGATCAGTGAAGATAAGATATTCCTCTGCCTTGTAGATACGCATAAGTTCAATGTATTCCTTGCAGCTCATGCCGTAGCTCTCGTGGAACTTTGCCGCAAAGCCGGAATAACTCATATGGCATTTTCGTGCTATGTCAGCCACACGCAGATTTTCAGCGAGGCTGCTGTCGATATATTCAGCCACGTTTTCAATTCCGCAAATATCCGGTGAGTTTACAGGACATTTACCCATATCAAGGCCGGAGTCCATCCAGTATCTCACCACGGCAAAAATAAGTCTGTATATCTGC
>JAGDDO010000527.1 GCA_017848205.1 Oscillospiraceae bacterium
AGCACATTATACATGCAAGTGAAGGCCAGCCTTCGACCTTGTCGCCGAAAATAAGTGCTCTTATAAAAATAAAGCATACGCCGATGAACGACAGAATACAGAATATGATGCCGATTATCGAGGAAACGGCAAGCGGAGCTGTGGAGAAAGCAACAACACCGTCGATGGCATAAATGAGCAGTCCCCAGAACGACCATTTTGTCTGGCCGCCGGCGCGTTCCCTGTTTTCAAAGGCGAGCCATTTTGTTTCAAATCCTACCCATGAAAAGATACCCTTTGAGAAACGGTTGCATTCTGAAAGTGACATGATGGCATCAACCATCTGACGGCTCATCATTCTGAAATCACGTGCACCGTCAACTATTTCAGTCTTTGATATCTTTGCCATGAGGCTGTAGAATCTTTTGGCAAACCATGATCTTATCGGCGGCTCACCGGTTCGTGTGTACCTTCTTGAAGCAACACAGTCATATTCCGTTTCAGTTTTGAGAATGCGGTACATTTCTTCGATAAGTTCAGGCGGATCCTGAAGGTCGGCGTCTATAATAACGGTGTAGTCAGCGTCAGAATTGTCAAGTCCTGCATACATTGCTGCTTCCTTGCCGAAGTTTCTTGAAAAGCTGATGAAGCTAACGCGCGGATTCTTTGCGGCGTATTCCTCAAGAACTTCAGCGGTCCTGTCTTTTGAACCGTCGTTTACAAAAAGGTATTCCATATCTATGTCATATTTTTCGCGCATGCTGTTATAGACCTTTTCGATCTCAGTAATGAACAGAGGAATGGTCTCCTCTTCATTGTAGCACGGAACGATAACTGTAATTTTTTCCATTATTTTTCTCCTGTATAAAAGCATTTATAAAAATTATAACACAGCGGTGGTATCAATTCAATAGTAAACGACAAATATATTTATCACTTACTGCATTGCTATTGACATTATCATAAAAAGAAGGTACACTGAATATGTATGTGTTTAACACATTATTATTTGTTCATACCGGAGGTAGAAGATGTCTTTATCGATAGCCGCGTTTTTTATTAATATACTCTTATATATCGCTGCATCTGCGATCGTTTTTGCAAATACGGAAAAAGGAAACAGCAAATGGAAATCCTTTATAAAGAACAAGTCACGGATCGTTTTTATTTCCGGTATCGGTCTTTCCGTACTGCTTCTCATTCTCGACATTGCAGGAGCGGCAGATATGAGCGGATATAAATTTCTGGCGGTTTCTGATCTTGCAGCATTTTTTATCGCCTGGTTTTCCGGAGCAAAGAAAATACCGGAAAAGTTTGCAGGTACTGCCGGAGTGCTGTTTAGAATAATAACAGTCAGCCTTGCTCTTGAGGTATTTGTATTCAACCTGAATTCGGCACATCTTCTTTCAGGCGGATATCAGAAAACCGTATTTGACCTGCATTCGGCCGAGTCTCAGAATTTTGACGTTTTATCGATGACAAACGAGGGCAGCGGCCAGACAGTTCTTGAATATAAAAATGTTAATATACCGGTCGGAACACTGACATTCAATGCGTTTTCCGATAAAAAAAGCAAAGTGAGCTTTTCAGTGGATATGTCCGATGACACCAATTCCGGAAATTACAGATGGGGAGCAGCAAAGGCTGAAGTGATAAACGGAAACAAAAGAAGCCGTACCGTACCGTGTAATTTTTCCGGAAAGGTACATAATATCAGATTTGTTTTCAGTACGGAAGACAATGAAACGGTAACGGTGAGCAGCATAAGTGCCAACGAGCCGGTAAGATTTCATTTTTCTGTAATTCGTTTTCTGCTGATGCTTGCCGCCGCGTTTACGGTATTTGCACTTACGTCTGAAAAGTTTCTGTTCAGACCGTATTCCGAGGTGCAGACAGCCACTGACAGAGTGGCAATGGCGTTTACTCTTCTTCTTGTTGTGCTCGGACTTTTCATTACCAACATGGCAAGATACAATGACGAAAACCACAGCATAGCAAAGGATTTCGCTCTTGAAGGCGGAAATCAGATAACTCAGGAGATAGTTGATTCATTTGAACACGGCCGTGTGGATATAATGACCGAGATGAATCCGAAGCTTCTTGAACTGGAAAATCCGTATGACTGGAGCCAGAGAACAGATGAAGTCGGAAGCTATCCGTGGGATCATCTTCTGTATAACGGAAAATACTATTCCTACTACGGAATAGCACCTGTGCTTCTCGTTTTCCTGCCGTATCATCTTATTACCGGCTACTATTTCCCGTCGGTATGGTCCGTATTCTTTTTCGGAATGTTCGGCATCATTTTCCTTACGAAGTTTTATCTTTGTCTGGCCGATAAGTTTTTCAAGAAGATCAGTGCTTCACTTGTGCTCTCAGGATTTCTAATAATGCAGCTTTCATCAGGTATTCTTATCTGCAACATTTCACCGCTCTTCTATGAGGTGGCTCAGTCCGCAGGGTTCCTGTGCACAACAGCCGGCGCCTATTTCCTTATCAGTTCCGGTGTTATCGGAGAAGGAAAGATAAACAAATTCCGCCTTGCAGTTTCAGGCGTGTGGCTCAGCCTCGGCGTTCTCAGCCGTCCGACTATTGCGGTTTACTGCCTTGCTGCCATGCTTCTCGTTTATGCGGGAGCTAAAAAGCAGAATGCACTTTATGATAAAAAGTCAGGAAAGAGCAGATTCTTGTTCCTTCTTCCGTACCTTGCAGCCGCACTGGTACCGTACATGGTCATCGGTTCAGTTCAGGTCTGGTACAACATGGCGAGATTCGGCAATCCTCTGGAGTTCGGTATAAAGTATTCACTTACTATCAACGACTTTACACAGTCGCAGTACCATACTCATTTTGCTGTTATCGGATTCCTGGCATTCCTTTTCCAGATGCCTTCATTCATTGAAAATTTCCCGTTTTTCAAAGCGGAAAGCATACATCTGTTCAATCCTCAGGGATATTATTTCATCGCAACGGGCTCGGCTCTCGGACTTATCTGGAAAGCACTTCCTGTTGCAGCCTACGGAAAGTCACTTAAGGCTTACCGTATCTCACAGAACAGTAACAAACGCCTTTACAGTCTTATTATTCTTGCAGTATGCATCATCTGTCCTTTCGCAGTTATCTTTTCTGTCTGGGAAAGCGGATTTGCAGCAAGATACTGTGTTGACTTCATCTGGCAGATGGTAACAGGAGCACTTGTTATATGCTTTGTTGTCTATGACAACTGTGCTGCCAACACAAAAGTTCATCTCAACAAGCTTATGACCGCATCACTTGCACTCAGCGTGGTAATGAATACGGTTCAGATCTGGTCATACATCGGACCTGAGCAGGGATTCAGCACAGAGTGGCAGGCAAACGTGCTTTCATTTGCAAGACTTTTTGAATTCTGGAAATAAATTATATTAAGGAGTTATATTATGACTGAACCTGAAATACTCTACATGGTCGTTCCGTGCTACAACGAAGAGGCCGTGCTTCTTGAAACATCCTCAAGACTGAAGGAAAAATACATCTCGCTTATCGAGAGAAACCTGATATCAAAGGACAGCCGTATCGTTTTTGTAAATGACGGCTCAAAGGACAGTACATGGGAGATCATTTACGAACTCCATGAATCTGAACCTGAGTTTTTCTCCGGTGTCAATCTTGCACACAATGCAGGACACCAGAATGCAGTTCTTGCCGGACTCATGACGGTAAAGGACATCTGCGACATGGCTATCACGATGGATGCCGACCTTCAGGACGACATAGACACCATCGATGCCATGGTGGAAAAATACTACGACGGCAATCAGGTAGTCTACGGCGTAAGAAATGCCAGGGATACCGATACTTTCTTCAAGCGTTTTACAGCTGAAAGCTTCTATAAATTCATGAAGGTGATGGGGGCAGACGTGGTCTACAACCATGCGGACTTCCGTCTCATGAGCAAACGTGTGCTTGCAGAGCTTGCAAACTTTAAGGAAGTGAATCTCTTCCTCCGCGGAATGGTACCGCTTATCGGTTTCAAGAGCTGCAGTGTTTACTACGAAAGACATGAACGTTTTGCCGGCGAAAGCAAGTATCCCCTC
>JAGDDO010000528.1 GCA_017848205.1 Oscillospiraceae bacterium
GACAACAAGAAGGTCGGCGAGTTTTCAAAGGGCATGAAGATGAAACTGATGATAGCCGTTGCCCTCTCCCACAAGGCTGAACTTATCATACTCGACGAACCAACAAGCGGACTTGATCCGGTAGCCCGTGATGAACTGCTGGACATTCTTTCGGAATACATTGAAGATGAAAACCGCGGTGTTCTGTTCTCCACACATATCACCGCAGACGTTGAAAGAATAGCCGACTTCGTAACTATTCTCCATAACGGAAAGGTGTGGTTTACCGGTGAGCTCAACACTCTCGCAGAAAGCTATGCTGTTTTAAAAGGCGCTGAAGAAGATATTCCGGAATCAGTGAAAGAAAAACTCATCGGCTTCCACGCCTACCGGAACGGATTTGAAGCATTAATAAAAACCGACGATCTGGCAGGACTTCCGGATTCGCTGGAATATGAAAAGGCTAACCTCGATGACATCCTGGTCTACATAGCAAAGGAGGATAAGAATGAAAGAACTGTACAGAATAATGCGGTTTGATTTTCTTACCGTCTTTGATACCGGTATTTTTCCGGCAGTTTTCCTTGCCGCACTGTCGATGACCGGATCATTCCTTTTCGGACCTTCCTATGCAGCAGCCTTAATTTTAACTTCCATCTGTTTCATAATTCCGCTAACAGGCGTGACAGAAAAATCAGAGCTTCATAAACTTTACGGAATACTTCCGGTAAACAGAAAAAATATTACACGCGGACGATTCCTGTATATATTCCTGCTTCATTTCATACCGGAAATGATCGCACTTATCCTTATAAAACCGGCGTTCAGCCTTAAGGCATACAGATATCTCCCTAATCAGGGCAGTACAAGCCTTCAGATGATCGGGAATGCTTTCTCATCAGGATTTCGCGGTCCGTGCATGATCATCTTCCTCGTTTTTTCTCTATCCTGTTTTATATTTCTCTATCTTGAATTCACAGGTCAGCTTTTCGGGCATGAAAACGACCTTAAGAGCATAATGATATTACTCACCGCAGTTACAGCTGTCTCTATGACCGTCATTTTACTCGGCAGCAATGACATAATACATGTGGATTTTCAAAAGATAAAAAATTTAAGTACTCTTACCGTTGGTACCGGAGCAAACGTACTGATGTTAATTATCTGTGTACTGCTCGGCGAAATAACCGCCGGTAAAGTATCAGCAAAGGAACTTTAAGGAGGGATGATCATGAATTTTACTGTAATAAAAAACATCATAAATTCAGACTTTACAAATATTAAAAACGGTAAAAACTCTATGATTTCCCTTGGAATAATAGCAGCCGTATTCTTTCTCGGAACAGGATTCCTTATTTCGCCCCTCGGAGGATTTTACTGTCCTATGCTTCTCGGTATTTTCTTCGTACCGGCACTGTTTCAAAGCGAACTCAAATATCACAGTGAAAAGCTCCCCTTACTTCTTCCGATAAGGCGGCGTGATCTGGTAAACGCAAGATTTCTGCTTACTGTCAGCTTATACTGCTTAACCTGTCTTGCAGTATATGTTCTTATGATAATATCAATGAAAATCAAACTTTTCTGCTGGATTTCCGAATCAGAAGAAATCGATGCGCTTAAATTGCTTTCAGAAAGACTTGGCTTTTCACCGGTATTATTCTTCAACATGGTATACAGCATCACTTTTGCATTCGGACTTGCTTCTACAGGGAACCAGCTCCGGACCTACTTTAAAGATCCTGAAAGATTAAAAAATACAGTTGACATGACTTCGTTAAAAGCCGGTAAAAAAGAAACCCTTGGTATTATTCTGATCTTTCTCGGGATAGTTCTTTTCATACTCTGTGTAACAGGTATAATTCCGGTCGCCACTGCAGCTGCCGTAATACTGCAGCTTATTTCAAATCTCGCTCATGCCGGAAAAGGAATATTTTTAACAGTATTCGCACTATGTATGGGAGCTATGAGCATCTCTTTCAGCTACATATGCACAAGACTTGAATATGAGGAAAAGGATCTGGGGTGATAAAATGAAAAATATATTAGGGCGCGTGACCGCCGCTTTGTGTGCAGGAGTTATGATGTCGTTTCCTGTAAACATATCAGCAGCCGGAACGCAGGAAGATATAATACTGCCGTCCGGTAAATCGTTAATGGAAGTGAGACTCGAATTAAACGCTCACGGCACAGCCGACACTGATACCGATATAGTATCGGCCGAAGTAAGCATATTCAAAGGTGATGAGGAACTCTGCACGGAATATTACGGTGAGGTGAACAGAGAAAAACACATCGCAGCCGATGAAACATCCGTTTACGAATGGGGCAGTATTTCCAAGACACTTATCTGGGTAAGCGTTATGCAGCTTTACGAGGAAGGACGTATCGATCTTGACCGTGATGTACGTGAATATCTGCCGGAAGGGTTCTTTAGCAATCTGAAATATGATGACCCCATCACAATGCTCAACCTTATGAATCATAATGCAGGCTGGCAGGAAACAACAAAAGCTATCGAGGTAAGAAATGAACAGGATGTAAAACCTCTGGGCGAAGCACTAAAAGATATTGAACCGGCACAGGTGTTCCGTCCGGGTGATGTATATGCCTACTCGAACTACGGTGCTGCTGTGGCCGGATATGTGGTTGAATGTATC
>JAGDDO010000529.1 GCA_017848205.1 Oscillospiraceae bacterium
CAGGCGTTCTGTATCTCGCTTAATATCTCGTACTTGTGGAATTCCTCGTTGTACATGCCCGGATCAAACCGTACATGCACACTGCCTTTCTTTTTCTTGGCGTTTTCATGAGCGATTATAGAGCAGTCGATGAGCTGTTCCAGTGCCGTGTCTCTGTTTGAGTTGTCTATCTGAACATATCCTGATGCGAAATGTATCTCGCTGCCTTCAAGTATCTTCAGCTTCTGAAGCCTGTAATTTATCTCTTCCATGCGGCGCATTACAGCGTAGGTGTCATGCACAAGGGTGAGAATAAGGAAGTTGTCCGCAAACAGTCTCGTAAAGAATTCACCCGGTTTCAGGAATTCCTGAAGCATTGCGCAGATCTCCTTTAAGATCTTGTCGCCTTTTTCATAGCCGAGAATGTGGTTTATATTACGGAACTGCTTGATATCTGCATTGTAGAGATGATAGGTCACATTCGGCTTCTTTATTGCCTTTGCAGCTCTTTCCTTGAAATCGCTGAGAATGAGCTGACGTCTGTCAGATGCTGTTTCTTCGGAATAAATTGCATATCTTGTTCTGTCAAATCTTTTCGCGTTGCTCAGTGCAGCTTCGGCTTTTTTATAAAGTGAGTCGAAATCGCTGCCGTGAGCAGGAGAGTAGGCAACACCGATACAGCCAGTGACTGCTTCAGGATCTTTGTCTGGTGTCTCAAGATTATTGCATATCGCACACAGCTGCTTCGCTGTAATGTTGAGATCGTCGTAGCTGCTTATGTCCTTTATGAATATCAGGAATTCATCGCCGTAAGTTTTGCCTGCGATGGAAGGACGTTTTACTGAAAGCAGTCCCTTTGATACAATGTCAAGCACCTTCTGTCCGGTATCAGTTCCGTGTCTCTTCTGTATATTTGTGAATGCATTAAGATCAAGTACATAGAGCGCCTGCAGTTTGCCGTTGCCTTTCCAGCGGCTGAGGTGCTCGTTTACAAGCGAACGGAAGTAATCCTTAGGTACAAGTACAGGAGGATATACAGCAGTAGGTTCCTCAGGAATTTCGATACCGATACTGTCTCCAGAGTCAGTTACTTTTACAGCAACGAAAATATCGCTTGAAACATCTTCGCAGAAATACTTTACCTCAAGTTTTTCGCGTGACATTTCCCTGTCGTTTCCGACATACCTGAATTCAAAGCTGTAATCATGTTTTCCTTCAAAATAGTTTCTCCACAGATTTTTCAGTGTGAGATTGTCAGCTATCAGCCTGCGGTCAGAAGGGAAAACATGCGAAACAGCATTGTTCATGAGAAGTGAGTCATGATATGACTGTCCGGAAAGAGAAATCAGTTTTCCGCATGAGTTACGGCAGGTGACCATTCTGCTCTGGCTCAGGTTTATAAGAAAGGCTATACGTTCCTTTTCGGAAGGCGTACCTATCATACTTTCCATAAATTCTTCCGATATCATCTGTTCAGAAACGTCGGAAATCATTGCTATAGCCCTGGAAGAAGCCACATTTATGCTTTCTATTGCAGTAAGCTCCACTCTCATCCAGACCGGACTGTCATTTTCCGGCGAAAATCTGAAAATACAGTTTCCGCTGCGCTTTCCGTTTCTTACGCTGTAGTACAGGGAGGATATCTCCTCATGGTATGCTTCCTGAACGAGACCGTCTCTGAAAAGACCGTCAGGCATGTTCTCTATTACTTCCGGAAGATCGTATTTTCTGCTGAAGAATTCAGGAAATACCATCGTTCTTTTTTCAAAGTCTATTGTGCAGTAAACATCTGAATTGCGTGC
>JAGDDO010000530.1 GCA_017848205.1 Oscillospiraceae bacterium
TTCTGAAACTGTAAAAATATCTGCACCGGCACCTTCTGCAATTGCCTTAGCCATTGCTTCTGTATTACCTGTACCGCTCCAGTAAATAACTGCTGTTTTCATTGATTTTCCTCCTTGTATTGCTGTACTGCTGCAAAAAGCTCAGTACCCTTCTTTATCTGAGAACAGAGAAATTCTCTGCGTTCAGGCTCAGACATTAACTCACCTGCTTTTCGTACTGTGCCAGAAGATTCTTTAAGGCACTGGCGCTTGATGAGTGAAGATGCTTAACCGGAACACCGGATTTCTCGGAATGCTTCTTGACACCGCCGAGCATCTTGTGAGAACATGTACCTGTAAATACGATCACAAGATCCGGTTCCCCGATCTTATTTTCAAAATCTGCAGGCATCTGTGTAAATACCTTTGATTTGAAATTGTAATTATTACATATATCCTTATATCTTGTTGCCATGCGGTCGTTACCGCCTACGATCACCACGCTCATTAATTACTCCTTTTCTATCAGATCTGTAAGTTAGCTTTTGCTAACCGGCGTACATTAAATTAGTTAGCTTTCGCTAACTGTAATTAGTATAGCATATAAAGCGTGGCTTGTCAAGTACTATTTTCCTATTATTTCTATCGGTTTTCCTCAAAAGAGACAACTCTGCCGTTTTTAATACGAAGAGTACAGTCGCAGCACTCTTCAACGAACTCAGGATCATGGGTAGAAACAAGAACTGTACCTCCTGATTCTGCAAGGTCATGAAGAAGTTCCCCTACCTTTTCCATGTGAGCATAATCAAGTCCTGAAGTCGGCTCATCAAACAGCAGAAGTTCAGCACCGGCTGCTATTGCGGAAGCTATAGCGACGCGCTGTTTCTGACCCCCGGAAAGAGCCATAGGATGCTTGTCTTTGAACTCCAGCAGTCCGAGAGTATTCAAAATTTCATTTCTTCATGGAAACTGTGCTCCTCAACAATACGAATTCCGTCGGTAAGGTCTGCGATCTCCTGCGCTGTATCAGTACCTGACATAAAATGAGCATTTGTGTTTTTCACGTATCATGGTGTTTTTAATTCATACGAAAATATTAAAAAAAAATCGTCCCCGTCGATTCGGCGGAGACGATTTTGGGTTATTGTTGTAACCTAATCCAGCAAAAATGGTGGGCTGTCTTCGACAGCCGATTGTAATTAAAGTCATCCTTCGGGATGGCTTTAACAAATGCAACCTGAAATGAACAGGCTGCAAAGCAGACTGTTTTCAATAGCAGTTTTCTGCTCGAAGAGCGGGAAACTACCTTTTAAGTGCAAGGAACTGCATATTAAAAAAACATCAGCAGTCTTCCCAGAATTTGTATTCCTCTTCTCGTTCCTTTTCTTCTTTTATCTTTTCATCTTCAGCTTTCTGATTTATCTTTGCTACTCCGAACGGATCGCGCATATAGTCCATTATCATGCTGTAAAAATAACATAAAACTACACCCGTCATTCCCGCGAACGCTACATCGGTCAAATAATGCGCACCCATAATGATCCGGGAAACCATTATACACGGAGCGATAATAACTGCAAGGATCTTAAACACAACTTTGAATTTTCTTAGGTAAGGCACTGCGTATGCAAGCACAGGAATCGCCAGAACACCTGCAACAGCGTTCATTGTATGGCCGCTCGGAAATGACATGAAATCACTTTTCTGCAGATCATATTTATTTATGAGTTCCGTCGGATCGGCAGATATCTTATACCAGGGTTCAAATCCTACGTCCGGCACATAGCCATTTACCGGCATATGCATAAGATAGAATCTCGGACGTACAAATATATGTTTGAGAACCGTCTGAACCAGAAATACAACTATCATAAAAAGAATGATTCCTGTAAGCTCCCTTACTGCATCCGGATCACGTTTTTTCCCGGAAAGTAAGATGCCTAAAATAAACAGCGGAAACATCGCAGTTAAAGTAGTGAGCAGAAGATAACCAATACCTTCCTCAATATGCATGAATGATCCAAGGCAGGCCCTTCCCCTTAGCGCATGTGCTCCGATTATCGCTGCAGTTACGGCGCATATAGTGCATGTTCCAGCGCTCGTATATCTATCATTTTTCCCCTTCTTTGAATTCATATTGTGACGAAACAGACTGCCTGAATAGAAAACAAACAATCCGAAGAAAAGATATATTCCTGCTACTGCAAATACAAGAGAAAACTTACTTCCGGGGCTGTACAGTGTTTCTGAAATCTCTCTGTCGTTATCTGTTCCGATAACTAATAATGCTGAGAACATCAGAAATACTACTGAAGGCAGAATCTTTCGGATAACAAGATCTTTAGCTTTTTTCATTTTACCAATCCTTTATTCTGACTCTTTTGCGGTACATCCAACATGACCACAGTGAGGACATCTGATCTCATACTGATTCTCATAATGCATAGCAAACAGGATCATTCTCCAGTTTACATTAAACTCTTTTGAACATTCCTTACATATGAATTTATGCTTTGCGATCTGTTTTACGTACAAAGCACAGCAGATAAACGCTGCTGCTATTACGATCAGCGTTACAATGACCCATCCCATAATTATCTCTTCTTTCTTTAGCATTAATCAGCTGCTGCGGTTTATCCGCATTCTGATTTTGTTTCAATGTTGTTTTTATTTATTCTCTGTGGCTTTCTTTTTGTTATCCATAAAGTGCCACATTCACAACAGTGTTTTCTTACATCATATCATAAATATGTTCTTTTTTCAA
>JAGDDO010000531.1 GCA_017848205.1 Oscillospiraceae bacterium
GCTGAGCAGTTCGTATTTCTGTTCCGTAATGTTGTTAAGGTCTGACTGAAGAACAGCCTTTTGAGCAAGATCGTTCTTCTTCTGTTCCGGATCATCCGAAGGTTCTGCCGGAGCATTGTTCTTTGCGTCTATTGCCTGATTCAGCTTGTCTCTTGCCACCTCAACTGCCTGTGCAAGCGCAAAGTTGTCAGGTGAAGCGGTGATAAGGCTTTTTTCATATGCCGCTTTTTCAAGATCAATAGTGTCCTGAAGAGTTTTCGCCTCCGTGCTTTCGCCGGGTTCTTCGAGATAGAACAGCGGCTGTCCTTCCTTGATCTCCTGACCCCTTCGTACTGCAACGCGCTTGATCTCTCCGTTTTCATCAGCTGTAACAGTGTATTTCTTGTTTGCCTCAACAGTAAGGTCAAGAGTGTATGCCTTCGAGACCTTGTTTCTTGAAATGCGTGAAACTGAGACCTCAGGGAGAGAATAGTTCATTATTGTATTCGAAAAGAATGTAAGCACCAGCATGATGAGAAGGAAAATGATGATAATGTTCTTTACCCATTCCCTTCTGTTACGGTGCTTTTCTGTTCCTTCCGCATTTATATTTATTTCTTTGCCTTCCATTTTTATTGTCCTTTCAATGTGTGGTTATCCTTTTATTCCGCCCGAATATGCTATTCCCTCGACGAGGTAATCTTCACCGTAGAAAAACATCAGCAGAGTCGGTATCATGTATATTACCGCTACGGCAAAAGCCAGTCCCACGTCACCGGAATTTATCTTTGAAAGAAAAACTGACAGAGGATGATAGTCGGTGTCCGAGAGCATGATAAGCGGCTGTTCAACCATATTCCAGTAATCAATAAAGTTAAGAAGCACTACTGAAAAAATCGCACTTCTTGAAAGAGGCAGACAGATCTGGGTGAAGATCTGTACCTCGCCTGCTCCGTCAAGCTTGGCAGCTTCAATGTAGGAAACAGGTATTCTCCGCATAACCTTGGCAAGTATGAACACGCTGAAAGGAGCGAAGATGCCGGGAAGAATGATCGACATTCTTGTATTTACTATTCCGAGCATGTCGGCCACAAGATAATTCGGTACCAGAGTTACCTGATACGGCATGAGCATGAGAACCACGTAGAGAAAGAACAGCAGTTCCTTGAACCTGCCCCGGTATCTGGCGAAACTGTATGCCGCAAGCGACGCGACTATGGTCTGAAAAAGAACTATTGGAACCACAAGGATCACTGAGTTCCAGAATTTCATAAGGTAATCGGAATTTTTGAAAAGCACTGTAATGTACTGCTGAAACGATACCTTGTCAGGAATAAGCTTTAGGTTGAGCTTTTCGGAAATGAATATCTTCTTTGAACTGTTTTTGTCAAAGTTGCTTATCATCGCGCCGTAATTGGCGTTTATCTCTTTCTGCGTCATAAATGAGTTGGCGATCGTCACTGCCGTCGGGAAAAGAAAAAGCAGAGCGCACACGGCAGTGAAGGCAGTGAGGATAACTGAAACAGCCTTCCGGCGTATCCTGACTTTAAGAGGTTTTTTTCTCATCACTCCACATCCTTTCCGAACCAGTACTCGACAATGAAGAGCAGAGCGATTATAACGGACATCACAAGTCCCATTATTATAGCAGCTGAGGAAAGCTTCTGATACTCAAGCAGTGAGAAGGTGTTGTTCATGAAATGCTGAAGCATGTAAAGCGCATCAGGATAGTCACCTGTAAGAAGATAGACCTCACGGAATATCTTGAATGAGTTGATGAGTGAAAGAATCGTTACAAACAGAATAGTAGGCGACAGATATCGAAGCTTCAGATGGAAGAACCTGTAGCACGGACCTGCCCCTTCAAGAGTGGCCACTTCCATAAGATCTCCCGGAATATTGGAAAGTCCAGCAAGGAAAAGGATCATGTTGTAACCGATGTTCTTCCAGAGAAACATGATCACAACGACGATCATGCCCGAAGGAGTCTTGAGCCAGTCCGTCGGCTCACCGCCCATCATTTCCAGAAGCTGATTGACAGTTCCCTGCTTGTGAAACATTACCTGCCAGACAAGCACCACCGATGCGGTAGGCACCATGAGGGGACACAGGAATGAGGCACGCAGCTGGCTTCTGAAGCTTATTTTCGATTCCAGTATGACCGCAAACACCAGTGAGATCACCACTGCAAGGGGTACTGCCGCCACTGAAAACAGCAGCGTGTTTTTCGAAGCCATCCTGAAAGCATCGTTTGTCAGAACTTCCTTAAAATTATCAAGAAAGACAAATTGTTTGTTTATCGGATTGTCTATAAGCGAGTAATAGATAACCACGAAAAACGGAAGC
>JAGDDO010000532.1 GCA_017848205.1 Oscillospiraceae bacterium
ACAAGACTATGGCAGCATACAAAAAAGCTGTTGAGGAAAAATACCGTTTCTTCAGCTTTGGCGATGCAATGCTGATAGTATAAAAGGGATAATTTTATGTATACACTTATAAAGAAAAACGGGAAAGCAAGACGCGGGCAGTTTGAGACTGTTCACGGGACTTTTCAGACTCCTTGTTTTATGAACGTCGGAACGTCGGCGGCGATCAAGGGTGGTATTTCTTCGGTTGATCTGAAGAATGAACTGAAGTGTCAGGTCGAGCTCTGCAACACATATCACCTGCACGTTCGTCCGGGCGACGAAATAATCAAACAGATGGGCGGTCTCCACAAATTCATGAACTGGGACAGACCGATACTTACCGACAGCGGCGGATTTCAGGTATTCTCGCTCGCCAAGCTCAGAAAGATCAAGGAAGAAGGCGTTTACTTCAACTCACACGTTGACGGAAGAAAGATCTTCATGGGACCTGAGGAAAGCATGAGGATCCAGTCAAATCTGGGTTCCACAATAGCAATGGCATTTGACGAATGCGTTGAAAATCCGGCAAAGTACGAATATTCAAAGCAGTCATGCGCAAGAACCACAAGATGGCTCAAAAGATGCAAGACGGAAATGGACCGCTTAAACAGCCTTCCTGATACTATAAACAAACACCAGATGCTCTTCGGCATCAATCAGGGCTGCACCTACGCTGATCTCCGCGTGGAACACATGAAGGAGATCGCGAAACTTGACCTTGACGGATATGCGATCGGCGGACTTGCCGTAGGCGAAAGCACGGAAGACATGTACCGTATAATCGATGCTGTCGAACCGCACATGCCGGAGAACAAACCGAGATATCTCATGGGAGTAGGTACTCCTTCAAATATAATCGAAGCAGTTGCCCGCGGAGTCGACATGTTCGACTGCGTAATGCCGAGCAGAAATGCCCGCCACGCAACGGTTTTCACATGGAGCGGTATCATGCACGTAACAAACAAGGCGTACGAAACTGATCCGCGTCCGATCGACGAACAGTGCGACTGCCCGTGCTGCAGAAATTTCTCAAGAGCCTATGTCCGTCACCTTTTCAAATCAGGCGAACAGTTAGGCGGCAGACTTGCAGTAATGCATAACCTTTACTTCTACAACACGCTCACTGAAAAAATACGCGAAGCCATCGAAAACGACACTTTCGATGAGTTCAGAGCAAAGTACTCGGAACTGCTGGCAAAACGTATATAATTACATTTAAAACAGAAACTATTCTGACTTTTCAAAATCTTAAGGAAACGCTGATTTATTCATAAATCAGCGTGGGGCTCCGGGGCGAAGCCCCGCAAATCCCACCTCCGGAAATCCGGCGAAGCCGGATTTCCGATATAATCAGTGTTTCCTTAACACACCATATAAAAAGGGGATCTTTGTATGTATAAAGCTGTTATTTTTGATCTTGACGGTACACTTTTAAACACCATTGAAGACCTTGCAGACGCTGTAAACTCAGGACTTGAAACACTGGGATACAAACCGCAGCCTCTCGAAAAATTCTACAGATTTGTCGGCAACGGCGCTGTAAAGCTCTGCACCAGAGCACTCGCTGACTGCAGTGCAAACACGGACGACATTTCAAAGCTTCACGAATTATTCAGTGAAAACTACAGAAAACACTGCACGGACAAGACAATCCCTTACGAGGGCATAAAGGAAATGCTTGTTTCTCTTAACGAAAAAGGCATAAAGCTGGCAGTTGCATCGAACAAACCGGATGAGTTTACAAAATCACTCATCACTTCATATTTCGGAGACGGTCTTTTCTCATCTGTACACGGCAAGCGTGAAGGCAGAAGCACAAAGCCTTCGCCGGACATTGTAACTGACATTATCAAGGAACTCGGCATCGAAAAGGATGACGTCGTACTTGCAGGCGACTCTGACGTTGACATCATGACCGCCGAAAATGCCGGCATCGACTCCATCGGCTGTACCTGGGGCTTCCGTCCGGAAGAGGAGCTTGCCTCAGCAGGTGCAGTGTATCTTGCAGACAACACTGAAAAGCTTCTTAAAATAATAGCGGGATAATTACGCTGGTTTTTCGGTCTGATAAGCTTTTCTTTTAAGGGAACACTGATTAAACCGGAAATCCGGCTTCGCCGGATTTCCGGAGGTGGGATTTGCGGGGCTTCGCCCCGGCCCCCGCGCTGATTTATGAATAAATCAGCGTTTCCTTAAAAATTTCAGAAAAATCAATAAAAATATTTTTCAAATTGACTTTTTTATGATATAATATATATAAGGATTTTTTCATTCGTATCACAGAAAACACATATGATCGGATACAGGGGTTAAATATGAAAATACCATATAAAAAATTTATGTCAGATCCGCAGAAGCTGTCATATATGTTCAACACCGTACTTGTCGGCTGCAAGATCCTTTTTCTTACACTTTTTTTTGCAGGACACATGGTCTGGATGGAACGTGTTGAAGTATTCAACTTCGTTCTTACCATCGTCGGATACGTTGTTATCAGTAAAAAAATGCTTCGTCTGTGGGTATTCACTCTGTACTTCAACATAGTTGAATTCATGACATTAAGCTCGATCGCCGTCGGTTTTGGTTTTGGCTTTCAGCTTTACACGATATCGATGATCACCGGCGCCTACTACATTAAATATGTCGGCTCCAGATTCTTCGGCGACAGCAATATTATAAAACCGACACTGGTTGCAGTGTGCGCGACCATTTCTTATTTTATCGGATATACATTCAACAGAATAAACGGTCCGGTGTATAAAACTGATCCCCGGGTCGAAACATTTTTCTTCGTATTCAATTCACTGCTTGTTATTGCCGTTCTTGTATTCTACATGTCAACATTCTCAAAAACCATTGACGAAACTGAAAACAAGCTTGCAAAAATGGCACTGGTGGACAAGCTTACCGGCCTTTATAACCGTCACTACCTTCTTTCAAGGCTTGACGGCCTCAACAAGGAAGAACTCTCAGACTACTGGATAGCAATACTCGACATTGACAATTTCAAGAAAGTCAATGACGTTTACGGCCACAACTGCGGTGACTACGTACTTAAAAACATCGCAGAGACCGCACGTGATGAATGCTCAGAATGTACAGTCTGCAGATGGGGCGGTGAGGAATTCATAATTCTTGCTTCTTCAGGCAAATGTCCTGACAGCATCCTTGAATCTCTCAGAGAAAAGATAAGCGGACTTCACATGAATTTCGAGGAACAGGATATTCATGTAACAGTAACAATAGGAACTGAAAAATACTCTCCGGACAGAAACGTTGATGCATGGATATCAGAAGCAGACCGCAAGCTTTACTTCGGCAAGAACAACGGCAAAAACCAGGTCGTTTACGTAATAAATGTTCAGTGATAACGGTCTGTTCAGGGATACCGTACGCAGTTCATTTTACACCGGAATCACATTTACAACGTATATGCATATTTGAATTATATCAAGGGGATTTTTATGAAAAGTTTTAAAGACATCAGAAATGAGTTCATGGGAGATCCGAAGGTAGCCAGCCGCTACTTCAATCATTTCATGATCGTTGCTGAAATACTCTTTTTTGTGTTTTTCCTTATCGGAAAAATGTATGCTGTAGAATGGGTCGTACTCTTCAATTTCCTGCTTACATGTGCAGGATATGTAATGATCCGTATGAACAAACTCAGAGCATGGATAGTTTCAGTCTATTTTATAATTCTCGACATAATGACTGCAGGGACCATGGCAGTCGGCCTAGGCTACGGCTTCCATCTGTTCACAATATCCATGATCTCTTCAGCTTACTACATCAAATATATAGGCCAGAAAATGTCGGTTCGTCCGATGAACCCGCTTTTAGTCTCGCTGCTTGCGATGATCTCATATTTTACCGGATATGTCTTCATCGAAGTGCACGGCCCGATATATGCTCTTAACACAGTGATCGAAACTTCGTTCTTTGTGCTCAATTCTCTGATAGTTATCGGAATACTTACTTTCTACATGTCCATATTCCTTAAAACGATAAACGATACCGAAGCAAAGCTCGAAAAAATGGCACTTATGGACAAGC
>JAGDDO010000533.1 GCA_017848205.1 Oscillospiraceae bacterium
CATCTGATAGCATCTTCGAAATCGCTTTCGCCGATACCAACGATAATGTTAAGTTCGCTTGAACCCTGGTCGATCATCTTTATGTTGATACGTGCGTGTGAGAGTGCTGCGAATACTCTTGCAGCTGTACCTCTTGTCTTGTACATTCCGTGACCAACAACTGCGAGGAGAGCGATGTTATGTTCGATCTCAAGGTGATCAGGGTCTACTTCCTTTCTGATCTGTGAAAGGACAGCATCTTCCTTGCCTTCAAGTGAAGCAGCACTGAGCACGATACTCATTGTGTCGATACCTGAAGGAATGTGTTCGAATGAAAGCTCGTTCTTGTAGAGGATGTCGAGGATCTTCTTTACGAAGCCGACTTCGCTGTTCATCATTGACTTTTCAATGTTTATCGCACAGAAGCCCTTCTTGCCTGCAATACCTGTAATGGTTGTCCTGCTTGTTTCTTCTGAATTGTCTTCGGCAACGATCATTGTACCAGGAGCAGAAGGTTCGTTTGTATTTCTGATGTTTATCGGAATACCTGCTGTTCTTACAGGGAAGATGGCATCCTCGTGAAGAACTGTCGCACCCATGTATGAAAGCTCGCGGAGTTCCTTGTATGTGATAGTCTTGATCACCTTAGGATCATCAACTATTCTCGGGTCAGCGATAAGGAAGCCTGAAACGTCTGTCCAGTTTTCATAGATCTCAGCACGTACTGCACGGGCGATGATAGAACCTGTAACGTCAGAACCGCCGCGTGAGAAAGTCTTGATAGTGTCGTTGAGTGTGATTCCGTAGAAACCAGGAATAACAGCACATTCAACGTTCTTTATTCTTTCACGTACAGCTTCAATTGTCTTGTCGAGCATGAATGAGCCGTTGTCGTCAAAGTAGATAACTTCAGCAGCATCGATGAATTCGTAGCCGAGGTATGCAGCAAGAATGATACCGTTTAAGTATTCACCGCGGCTGGCTGCATAGTCGCGTCCGCTCTTGGCCTTAAGGCAGTATTCGATCTCTTCGAATTCCTTGTCGAGGCTTAAATTGAGTCCGAGGTCAGAAATGATACCGTTATAACGTTCCTTTATCTTTCCGAACTGATCCTTGATGTCTTTTCCGCTCTTTACAAGCTCATAGCAGCTGTAAAGCATGTCAGTTACCTTGATGTCTTCCTTGAATCTCTTTCCCGGAGCAGAAGGAACAACGAACTTTCTCTTTTCGTCTGACTTGATTATGTCAGCAACTTTTCTGAACTGGTTAGCATCAGCAAGGCTGCTTCCGCCGAATTTTACTACTTTAACGCCCATTGTAAAAACTTCCTTTATACTAAATTTATAAGAATCACTGATTAAGTCGCAGATCCGGCTTAGCCGGATCTGCAGGCAGGCAGACTGCGGGGCTTCGCCCCGGTCCCCGCGCTGATTTATAAATAAATCAGCACTTTCACAGTCATGAAACCACTATATTATTATAATAAAAACCAGTGTTTAAAATCAATAGATATATAATATGAATTTCCAAAAATTATAACCTGTATTTTTGTCAAATACGACTGTTCTTTTCAGAAAAACAACAATCATATAAAAAAACATGCAGCCGCCGGCTGCATGTCCGTAAAATCGTTCACTTTAATCAGGAAAACACTGATCAAACCGGAAATCCGGCTTCGCCCCGAACCCCCACGCTGATTTATGAATTAATCAGCATTTCCTTAGTCTTCGTAAATTCTCGGAACGCGTTTTGAAATGCCGCATACCACTTCATATCCGATAGTTCCGTACCATGAAGCAAGCTCGTCGGCTGTTATTATGTCGTCGCCGTCCCTGCCGATGAGTGTGACCGTGTCACCCGGCTTTGCATCGATGCCGGTAACATCTATCATAAGCTGATCCATGCACACGCGTCCGACTATCGGACAGCGTTTTCCCTTCAGAAGCACCTTTCCCTTTGAGGAAAGAAGTCTTGAATATCCGTCTGCATAACCGACCGTAACTGTTGCTATCTTTCGTTCTTCTGAAGCCGTGTATGTTCTTCCGTAGCTTATGCAGTCACCCGGTTCAACTGTCTTTACATATGAAATGACAGCCTTGAGTTCCATTACAGGTTCAACCTTATACGGCAGCGGCAGAGGATAGTTCGGAAGAAGGCCGTACATCGTTATACCTATTCTTGCAAGTGTGCTTACACCGTCAAAATGATAGGCAGCACCGGCACTGTTGAGGAAGTGTACATGCTTAAGCTTTATTCCGCGGTCTGCAAGTTCATAGTAAACTCCCTTTATAAACTCAGCCTGTTTTTCAGTATATTTCACATTTTCAGGATCATCACTGTCTGCAACCGCAAAATGTGTGAACAGTCCCTCGGCTGCAATGTTTTCAAGTGATGCTATTCTTTCAGCGCAGTCTGCGCACTCTGAAACGGTTTTAAACTTAAGACCTATTCTGCCCATTCCGGTGTCAAGTTTAATGTGGCATCTTACCGGTGAGGGAGCGAGTCTGTTCAGTTCCTTTGCGTAATCTTCCGAAACTGCACACTGGATGATATTGTACTTTATAAGTTCATCGGCATATTCCGGAGGAGTGTATCCGAGAATAAGGATCTCACAGTCAGTAATAATATCCCTGACGCTTATTGCTTCATCAAGGTTGGAAACCGCAAAGTAACGTATACCCGTACTGTAAAGCTTCTTTATTACTTCATTTTCACCGTGACCGTAAGCATCTGCCTTGACAACAGCCATTATTTCAGTGGATGATGAAAGATGCTGCTTTATAGTATTTATGTTTCTTCCGAGTCCGGCAAGATCTATTCTCGCCCATGCTCTTTTATGATTTTTCAAAAGAATACGCTCCTTGTCTTGATATTTGTGCCTGATTATGATAAAATAGTGTATTGAGAGATACTATATTTATAGTTAAAAATAAGTTTGTATTTCAGGGAGATAATGATTTGACAGAAAAAGCAGTTTGTTTTTCAGGACACCGGCCGGAAAAGCTTCCGGGTAAAGGTGATGCCGGCAGATCTGAAACAGTTTTTATAAAAGATCTGCTTCACACCAAAATTGAACAGAGTATCCACGAAGGATATACAAAATTCTATTCAGGTGTTGCAAGAGGGATCGATCTCTGGGCGGCACAGGCCGTACTTGATCTGAAGGAAAAATATCCTGACATTAAACTTTTCTGCGTCAAGCCGGTTGAAAACCAGGGAGACAATTTTCCCGAGGAAGACAGACTTGTTTACGAATCAGTGATCAGCCGTGCTGACTCTGTTTTATGTACATCGACAGGTTACAGCAGAGACTGCTACGCTGTCCGCAACCGCTACATGGTTGAAAACTCAGAAAAGCTCATAGCTTTCGTAAACAACTACCGGAGCGGTACCGGACAGACGATCAACTATGCCCGCAGAACGGGTATAATGACTGACATTACCGATCTTTCAGACATTGATTTCAACATGAAGTACAGACAGCTTGAATTTGAATAAAACGCTTTACAGTATATTATACTACTTTGAAACCGCTTTGTAAAGAAAGCTGCTCACCAAAGTTTTAAACATTATTCTTTCAACTTTTCAACACAGTTTTCAACCGTGTGTTGAAAGCCAGCGAGTAATAATGTTGATTTATAGAAAACAGTATTACCGTATCTGCGGCGACACTGAAAAACTTCTACCGGAGGACTCAACAATGGCATTGTTTAAAAAAAGAAAAAAAGAAAGTGTGGCTATACCTTTTCTTATAAGCATGGTAATAACCCTTCTCGTGATCGGTATACCGGTTTTCACACTCTATAACCAGAAGGTAAACAAAAACATGGGAAGCAACGGCGAGACCGCTGATTCGGTTTTCATGCCTACTGAAGCAAATGACACGACCATACTTTTCTCATACACACCGAACGACAAATCACTCCGTCCGTCGTTCATGATCCTGCGTACATCCGCAATGAGTAAATCACTCACATTCATTCCTGTTTCAAATGATCTTCTCTGCGGAAGCGACAAGATGGTCAATATCTTCAAAAAGGGCGGTATCATCGAGCTTACCAAGGCTGTCAACAAGACATTTGACACAAAGATCGACAGATACGTAAACTTCGATGACAATTCACTTTCCGTACTCTGCGACGCACTCGGCGGTGTAAACTTCAATATTCCTGAAGGACTTAAAGGACTTAACGCCGGAACACAGTACAACGATTCATCCTTCATCATCGCTATAATTACCAACCCTAAGTACGCTGAAGATGCACGTACAGTTGCACTTGGAAACATCTTCGCCGATATGCTCGGAGGCACTACGACCAAGATCACAGCAGACATGCTCGAGTATGCCTACGAAAAGGATATCGACCTGGTTGAAACCGATATAACAGCTCTTGACTACGAAAATCAGAAAAAGGCTGTTGAATACATATTCAGCTCAACACAGTACGTTTCAACTTACCGTGTACCTGCTGCCAAGGGAAATGCCGAGCAGGGACTCACACTCGACAAGGACGCACTCAAACAGCTCAAAGCTGATTCAGGACTTAAATAAAAACAATGGCTGCCGCACGGCAGCCATTTTACTGAAAGGAATAACAAACATGTATTCTGATATTTTCGACACTCACTCACACTATACCGATCATGCTTTTGATGAAGACAGAATGGACGTCATAAAAAACATCCATGAAAACGGCGTAAAGTATATCATGCTTGCCGTTTCAAGCTACGAAGACTCATTACAGTCACTTGAACTGAGCCGGAATTTTGATTTCATGTACTGCGCAGCGGGAATACATCCGGAATGCGCCGACACCGCAGAAGGCGACTACATCGAAAAGCTTGAAAAACTTATAACAGAAAACCGTGACAAAATAAAGGCTGTAGGCGAAATAGGTCTTGACTATCACTATGAAGGCTTTGACCGTGAAAAACAGATCGAAATTTACTCGCACCAGCTTGAACTTGCGAATAAACTTGATCTTCCCGTTATAATACACGCACGCGAAGCCACAAAGGACAATCTTGATCTTCTGAAAAAATACCGCCCTGCAAAAGGCGTTGTCCACTGCTTCTCAGGTTCCGCTGAAACAGCAAGGGAAATCATAAGTCTCGGACTTCACATAAGCTTTACAGGCGTTCTTACTTTCAAAAATGCAAAGAAGGCTCTGGAAGCCCTTAAGGAAGTACCGGCAGACAGACTTATGCTTGAAACAGACTGTCCGTACATGGCACCTGTACCGTTCCGCGGCAAGCGCTGTGACAGCTCAATGATCGCATATACAGCTGAAAAAGCAGCCGAAGTTCTGGGATGTGACACACAGGAACTCATAAGCAGAACCTGCGAAAACGGAATAAAATTCTTCGGAATATAAGAAAACGCTGGATTATTCATAAATTAGCATGGGACACGGGGCGATCCCCGTATTCTCTCTGCCCGTAAATACGGCGAAGCTGTATTTACAATCAAATCTGAGTTTTCATAAAACAAAAGAGTGAACTGTTCATCCTAAAATGAAACAGTTCACTCTTTTTATATCTCATTTCTGTTTTCAATAGCACGGAACAGCGTAATTTCATCAGCATATTCAAGCACGCCGCCGACAGGAAGTCCGAATGCAAGTCTCGTGACTTTGATACCGGCAGGTTTTATAAGCCTTGAAATGTACATCGCTGTTGCATCACCCTCAACTGTAGGGTTAGTCGCCATTATTACTTCGGTTATCTCCGGATCAGCCTGTAATCTGGCCACAAGTTCCTTTATGCGGAGCTTGTCAGGTGTTATACCGTCGATCGGGGAAATAAGTCCGTGGAGTACGTGATAAAGTCCGTTGTACTCACCGGTCCTCTCGATCGCAGTAACGTCCTTCGGTCCTTCAACAACACAAATGATCTTTTTGTTCCTTCGCGTATCGCTGCACAGAGGGCAGACCTCGCGGTCCGTCATGTTCTGACACACGGAACACAGCCTTACTTTTTTCTTGACGTTTATCAGCGCCTCGGCAAAGTCATTTACTTCGCCTTCGGACATCGATGTTACGTGATATGCAAGGCGCTGTGCCGTCTTCATTCCTATACCGGGAAGACGTGCAAACTGCTCTGCCAGAAGAACTATAGGCAGTGCGTTCGATTCAGCCATTTATCAGAATAAGCCAGGGAGTGAAACTCCGCCAGTGATCTTTGACATTTCTTCTTCAGTTGTTTCCTCGATCTTGCCGATAGCTTCGTTTACTGCGCTGATTACGAGATCCTGAAGCATTTCAACATCGTCCTTGTCTACAACTTCCGGCTTGATTGTAAGTGACTTGATAGTCTTCTTACCGTAAAGAACAACTTCAACAGCTCCGCCGCCTGCAGTTGCAGAGAATTCACGTTCTTCGATATCATCCTGAAGTTTTGTGATCTCGTCCTGCATCTTCTGAGCCTGCTTGATCATTGCGTTCATGTTCTGGGCGCCGCCGCCCATGTTCTGCTTTGGTACTCTTGCTTTCATCTTTTCGTAAACTCCTTTATATTTATTTGGTTTATGTTTTCGCTGATCATACTAGACTATTCCGGATGTACATCCAGATTCATTTTGTTTGCCTTTTCAATCAGCCTGATAGCATTTTTTTCTTCTTCCTTAGTCTGGGCATCGCATTTCGCCTTTACAGCATAACGCTTGCCAAGCACGCTTTCGATAGCATCGCCAAGCATCGCCGCATTTTCCTTACTGCGGAAAAGTTCAAGGAAGAAAGGATTATGTGCTATTATAAACAATCCGTCGCCGCTTACAAAAGCCTTTGAATCAGTAAGGCTTGCTGAAACAGCCGGATTTGTCTCGGAAAATTTCGCTAATACTTCAGCCCAGTTTGCAACCGGTTTTACACTGCTTTTATCGATTTTTGTAAAATCGACCTGAGGATCGGAATGCTTCTGATAGTATTCCTGTCGCTTAGGTTCTTCTGAAACTGCAACTCTGCCGGAGGCAAGCTTTCTTTCAAGCTCGCTTATTCTTGTCATAAGTTCCGGCGGCAGTGCGGAAGCAGTCTGTACTGCTGCCTGTAATCCGGAAGCCAGACGAATGATGCACATTTCGATCTCAACACGCTTGTTTACTGCACGGAACATTTTCTCACTGCAGTCCTGAAGCGCGGAAAGTCTTGTGAATATCTCTTCAAGTTCTGTCTTCTCAGCCAGTTTCTCCAGCCGTTCAAGTTCATCAGGCATGCATACTGCAAGTCCTGTTTCTTTCTGGCCGATTTTTATAAGCATTAAATTTCTGAACTGAAATATAAGTTCCTCACAAAGTCTGGACATATCCTTGGAACCTGCATAAAGCTCATCGATATATGCGACAGCCTTAGCCGGATCCTTTTCCGATATTGACTCCATTATGCCGAATATCTGATCGCGGCCTGCTATACCGGCAGCCATCGAAACAGTTTCCGCAGTTACATTGTCTGAAAAAGCTATGCACTGATCAAGCAGCGAGAGAGCATCTCGCATACCGCCGTCAGCTATCTTTGCAATAAGAAAAGCTGCTTCGTCATCAAGTGCTATTTTTTCCTGTGAGGCAATATATAAAAGACGCTTTGCTATGTCATCCGGAAGAATTCTTCTGAAGTCATAGCGCTGACACCTGGAAGCGATAGTAGCCGGTACCTTGTGTATTTCAGTGGTTGCAAGAATGAACTTTACATACTCAGGCGGTTCTTCCATTATTTTCAGCAGTGCATTGAAGGCATTTACTGAAAGCATGTGTACTTCATCGATTATATATACTTTGTATTTACAGCGTTCAGGTGTGAAAACCGCACCTTCACGAAGATCACGTATGTCATCGACACCGTTGTTCGACGCAGCGTCGATCTCGATGATGTCGGAAAGAGCAAAATTATCAGCATCACGGCAGATGTCGCATTCAAGACACGGTGCTCCGCCTGAATTATGCTCACAGTTTATTGCCTTCGCAAAGATTCGTGCACAGGTGGTCTTTCCTGTACCTCTTGAACCTGTAAAAAGATAGGCATGTGCCGTTTTACCGTTAATGATCTGATTACGCAGGGTAGTAGTAATGTGCGGCTGGGATACCACGTCGTCAAATGTCAGCGGCCTCCACTTTCTGTATAAAGCAGTGTACATCTACATTCCTTCCCTTCGGACCATTATAATAAAATCCGGAACATAGGTGTGCAGGCTTGCTGCGGCACACAAAACGATCCGCTTAATGCTGCTCGGTTCCCCGCCTGACATGGTTCACGGTGTCTCATTGCACAGGGCCCACACACCTATATTCCGGATAATAACTCTGTTACTGATCAGCTTTACGGGACTTTAACTGCTGTAAAAGTCTCAAAAACTTTTATAATTATAGCACATTTATTCTTAAAAATCAAGGCTTTTGAATAAATTATAGTGACCGTCAAAAAAAGATTTTTTCCTTTACTGTTAAAAAATCCGGCAGTCATATTTTTTGCAGAAAAAAGTCTTTACAAACAGGAAATAGTGTGCTATAATATTAACTGTTGTGAACAACGAGGTGTGGCTCAGTTTGGTAGAGCGCTACGTTCGGGACGTAGAGGCCGCAGGTTCGATTCCTGTCACCTCGACTTTGGATTTTGTTGAATGTTAAAACGACTCAGTAAAACTATTGTTTTGCTGAGTCGTTTTTTTATTATTCACCTGCTGTTTCAGCATTCTCTTCCTGAACAGGAATCTCAATTTCTGCCGATATTATATCTGTTACTTTTCTGAGAATATCATCAGGAATTTTTTCTACAAATACACAGGGTCTTGAATTAAGATCCAGTGCGCGGATATGCTCACACAAAACCACACCGGTTGTTGTCGTTCGTTCATCAAGAGAAACGTGCAGCGGAAACTGATTGTCTGTGTTGGTAATCGGACAGACAATAGCTAACTTTGCGTATTTATTAAAAGTTTCATTACTGACTACCAGCGCAGGACGATACCCTGCCTGCTCATGTCCGCGCTGCGGATTAAGATTTACTTTAATGATATCGCCCTGACTTACCATATTTCTCCTCCAGCAGGATCACCCCAGTCTATTTCTTCAGGGACATAATTTCCGTTGTATCCGTCAAAAAGTTCATCTATTGTTTTTCTCTTTTTTGGTTCTGCCTGTTCGATAATAATTTTATTATCCTGAGCGATTATAACTATTTTTTCGTTACTCGACCATTTTAA
>JAGDDO010000534.1 GCA_017848205.1 Oscillospiraceae bacterium
ACCGGTCTTTACGAAAACGGTATCCTGATGAAGAGCGGCGGCGTACTTAGCGCATTGCTCGGCGTACCGCTTGTTTCAATGCTGGGTGCTACGGGTGCCAAGCTTACTATACTTCTGGCTCTTTTTGTTATCGTTCTTCTTATGAAGAACATAACGGTGGAAAAGCTTTTTACCTCAATAAAGGACTGCTACGGCAAGGTAAAGGACTACTTCGGCAGACTGAATGACGAATCTCTCCGCGACAATTACGAAGAGGAGGTAGCCGCAGGGTCAAACTACAGGATCGATAAAGCAGCCGGCGAGCTGGTTCTTGACGAGAAAAAGCATCCTGCTCTTCCGCTTATCGACAAAGATGCTGCAGTTGTGCAGATAAAGAACTTTTTTAAGAAAAGATTCGGCCTTGATGACGAAGACGAGGAACAGAACGAAGAGCTTTCAGTTTTACTTGATAAAAAAGCTGAAGACCTTACAGTTGAAAAAACAAATACCAATACCATCGACATTCCGATAGTAACAGAGCAGGCAAACGACGAATATCTTAAAAAGAAAAAGCAGACTGAAGAGATCGAAGCTGCAGAACTTAAAAAAATGGCTTCCGTATACGGTCAGAATGATGACAGTATAGATGTTACACTTCCTGAAAGTGATCCCGGAAGCCGCAAGCCTATCGACCTTAACAAGAAGGATGATCTTCCGGCAAGGAAAAAGCCGGATACTGTTTCAGCAAAACCGCCATATAAGTATCCGCCTATAGAATTCCTCAAGGCGAAGGAGATATCCTCAACTGCAATAAAAGCAGAAGCAGAACAGAGGGAGACGGCTATCAAGCTTATCCAGACTCTTGAAAACTTCGGAGTAAAAGCTACTCTTTCTGATGTTCACAGAGGTCCTTCAGTTACAAGATATGAACTTCAGCCTTCTCCGGGTGTAAAGGTCTCAAAATTTACAGGTCTTGCTGACGATATTGCACTTAATCTTGCAGCAGCAGGAGTACGAATCGAGGCGCCGATCCCGGGAAAACCGGCAGTTGGTATCGAGGTTCCGAACGCAACAAAGGACACGGTCACTCTCAGGGAACTTCTTGAAAGTGATGAATTCAAAAACTCAAAGAGCAAGCTTTCATTTGCTGTCGGACGTGACATAGCGGGCAATGCCATTATAGGTGACATTGCAAAAATGCCGCACGTCATCATAGCCGGTTCAACAGGTTCCGGTAAGTCGGTATGTACAAACTCAATTATCATGAGTATTCTGTACAAGTCATCTCCGGACGAAGTAAGACTTCTTCTGGTCGATCCGAAGATCGTTGAATTCAAGGTCTACGACGGAATTCCGCACCTTCTCATACCGGTTGTTACTGATCCGAGAAAGGCAGCAGGTGCACTTAACTGGGCTGTACAGGAAATGCTCAGAAGATACAAGCTTTTTGCTGACAATAACGTAAAGGGACTTAAGGAATACAATGAAATGGCAGCCGAAAGCGGAGGAACGGTTGAACCGATACCGCAGATCGTTATTGCCATAGATGAGCTTGCCGATCTTATGATGGCAGCCAAGAACGAAGTTGAAGACGCTATATGCCGTCTTGCACAGATGGCACGAGCAGCCGGAATGCATCTTATAATCGCTACTCAGCGACCGACTGTTGACATTATCACAGGTCTTATCAAGGCGAATATACCAAGCCGAATTGCACTTTCAGTAAAATCCTCCATCGACTCAAGAACTATTCTTGATGTAAGCGGTGCTGAAAAGCTTCTCGGTCAGGGCGATATGCTCTATTCACCGGCCGGCCTTCCTAAGCCGATAAGAGTACAGGGATGTTTCTGCTCCACAAAGGAAATAGAATCAGTTGTTGAATACATCAAGATGGACGCAACTGCAAAATACAGTGATGAGATCATGGAAGAGATCGAAAAGAACGTACCTGTTCCGAAGGGTGAAAAGGCCGGAGGCGGAAGCGCTGATAACGGCTTTGACAGCGATGATGACCTTATTGAAAAAGCCATTGACATTATTTTTGAACTCGGACAGGCATCAACTTCATCACTCCAGAGAAAGCTTAAGCTCGGCTACGCAAGAGCAGCAAGAATAATGGATGAACTCGAAGAGATCGGCGTTATAGGACCTTCAGATGGTTCAAAGCCGCGCAGGATCCTCATGACAAAATCAGCATGGGTCGAACGCAGGCTCCGCAGAGCTGACGATGAAGCCGG
>JAGDDO010000535.1 GCA_017848205.1 Oscillospiraceae bacterium
GCCTTGATCTCTGGTGTTTCAGTTACCTTCGCTTCTGCTGCGATTACTGGTTCTGCCTTGATCTCCGGTGTTTCAGTTATCTTTGCTTCCGCTCTGATTTCTGGTTCTGCCTTGATTTCAGGTATTTCAGTTATCTTTGCTTCTGCTCTGATCTCTGGTTCAACCTTGATCTCTGGTGTTTCAGTTACCTTTGCTTCCGCTCTGACTTCTGGTTCCACCTTGATTTCTGGTGTTTCAGCTGTCTTTGCTTCCGCTCTGATTTCCGGATTCTCCTTCGTTTCCGGCTTTTCGGTTACCTTTGCTTCTGCTCTGATCACTGGGTCTGCAGTGATTTCAGTTTTTCCGGTTATCTTTGCTTCTGCTCTGATCTCCGGTTCTGACTTAATTTCATTTTTCTCAGTTTCCTTTGCATTCGCTGTGGTATCCGGTTCCGCCTTCATTTCAGGTTCTTCCGTTACCTTTGCCTCTGCTCTGATCACCGGCTCTTCCTTTATTTCCGTCTCAGCGTAAACCCTTGCTTCCGTTCTGATCTCCGGTTCCTGTCTGATTTCAGGTTTTTCAGATATCACTGCTTCTGCTCTGACATCTGTTTCCGCCTTAGTTTCATAATTTCCGGTCATCTTCACTTCGACTCCGGTCTCCGTCTTTACCTTCATTTCCGGTTTTACGGTAACCTTTGCATCAGTCACGGCCTGCGGCGCTTCCTTCATTTCAGTACCACGTAAAACTTCCGCATCTGCTTCCGTTTTCATGTTACCATTGTTCTGAAGTTCTGCCATAACAGGCACTGTTTCTTCGGATCCTGTTTTCCCCGCGGATCCTTGTGGTGCATCTGATCTGTCGTTTTCCTTCGGTTTAAGTACTTCCTTCGGTCTGACGTACTGCTCAGGTGTGAACTCCGGTGTTTCCTTAGCACTGAATTCAGTTTCAGTCTTTACCCGGTTTTCAGACTGCTCTTCAAAACCGTTCTGAACCTTCACTTCATTCCGTGTCTGAAAAGCATTTCCGTCACTTACCTCTGCCGTGACTTTGTCACCGGCCTCCGGCTCTTTACCAGCCGGTAAAACGACCCCTTGCACTGAGTTTTCGACATGGTATGCAGTTTCAGTTTTTTCTTCATTCCGTACCGGTGAACCGGCGGACTGAATAATTTCTGAAACAGCTTCACAGACTTCACTCTCCTCTGAAACATCGGTAAATACTGCTGTATCCGGCGGAGCGTGCTCCATGAAAACCGCTGTCTGCATTTCTGCAGCTAATCCGGAATCGAGAACGTTCTGATAAAATGCTTTCGCCTTATCTTCACTGTCTGCTGTTTCCGGCTGAAGCTTCCTTTCCTCATCCGATGCCACACTGACTGTATTTTCCGGTTCTACGGTATATTCGTCAGCATAAACATGTTCTTCGGAAGGAATTTCTATGACAGAAGCCTCTAATATATTATCGGCTGATACAACGGTTTTTTCAATGTCTGCGAAGCAATTATCGGCATTTTGCACAAATAAATTACCTTCAGATGCCTGTCCCAGAGCTGTCGAAAAATCCGTCTGTCCCATTACCAGTCCTTCAGTTATCGCCTGAAGATCCGGAATGTCTGTCCTTAGCTGTCCCTGCATCATACTGCCTGTGTCTATTCTCATTGCTTAACCCCCTTTCAATGAAAATAAAGCATGCGAAACACCGTCCGAAATTATGCTTTCACCGGTGCTTCATCTATTTGAATTACATTCCGTCAAAGTCGACGTGGTCTTCCGAGCCCTTCGACATTTTGAACGAAAGGAATTCCTCAATTGACTGCTCACTCTCCTTGTTCACAAGATAGTTATACTCCGCACGCTGCTTTTCCTCAAGCTTGTCAAGTCCGGAAACCTCCTGTGACATCTGAACAACGACCTTGCGCTGTTTTTCGATAGATGACTCCATAACGTTCATCTGGATCCTGAGCTGCGCCTGCTCACGGCGCATCGAGGCTTTTTTCATCTCATAGACCTGAATGTCCCTTACACCTATACCGGTCTTCATCTGATCCGAGGCTTCAAGGCACACATTTCTCATTTCGCCGTTCAGATCTTCATATCTCTGTTCCAGAGCGTTGTACTCTGAATAGAGAGTCATGAGATATCCCTTTTCCCCTTCAAGTATCTGTTTTTTGTACTCGCGCATTTTCTGTAAAGTAAAATTAAACTTTTTCATATATACGCTTCCTTTTTGAATCAGAACCCCTGTGGCTCTGTTTTATGCCTTCGGCGCCGTATTATTTGGCTCCGGCAATTTCTATCATCTGTTCTATCGCTCCCTCAAGAGTGGATTTCTCATCCACGGTCTGCTGAAGGAACTTGTTTACAGAATCCATTCTTTTTATAGCTAAGTCCAGATCAGGATTTGTACCCGTCTTATATGCACCTATGGATATAAGATCCTGGTTTTCCTGATACAGTGACATTATCTTTCTGATGGTACCGGCCGCTTTCTTCTGCTCCGGAGTAGCGATGCTCGACATAAGTCGGCTTATGCTCGCCAGAACGTCGATAGCCGGATAGTGGTTTTTCATGGCGATCTTTCTCGACAGCATTATGTGTCCGTCGATAATTCCTCGCACAGTATCTGAAATAGGTTCGTTTGAGTCGTCACCTTCAACAAGTACCGTAAAAATACCTGTTATAGATCCTGTCTCAAAGTTTCCGCACCTTTCAAGCAGCTTCGGAAGCGAAGCATAGCTCGACGGCATAGAGCCTCTGGCGATAGGCGGTTCACCTACGCTGAGTCCTATTTCACGTTCCGCCATACAGAAACGGGTAAGGGAGTCCATCATAAGAAGAACGTCTTTTCCCTGATCCTTGAAGTACTCTGCAATGGCAGTTGCAGTCTGGGCACATTTTGAACGGAGCATTGCAGGCTGGTCTGAGGTAGCTACCACGAGAACGCTTCGCTTGATGCCTTCAGGACCAAGGTCCCTTTCAATAAACTCCTTAAGCTCACGTCCACGTTCGCCGATGAGGGCAACAACATTTACGTCAGCCTTGATGTTACGGGCTATCATACCCATGAGAGTGGACTTTCCGACACCGCTTCCGGCGAAAATACCCATTCTCTGTCCCTTGCCTATGGTTATCATACCGTCGATAGCCTTTACGCCGAACTCCAGCGGTTCGAAGATAGGCGGCCTTGTCATAGGATTAGCAGGAGCACCCTGAATGCCGTAGTAGACATCAGATTTTATTTCTCCCTTTCCGTCGATAGGATTACCAAGTGCATCTATTGTTCTTCCGATAAGATCCTCGCTCATTTTAACCTTGAGTTTCTCACCGGTGTTAATTACAAAACTTCCGTAGCCGATACCGTCTATATCACCGTACGGCATTAAAAGCACCTTGTTGTTTCTGAAACCAACAACTTCAGAAAGGATCTTTTTACGTTCCTTTCCCTTGGTTGAGATCGAGCATACATCACCGATGTTGCAGGACATACCTGACGCTTCAACAGTCATTCCGACGATCTGTTCGATCTTGCCGAGAGTGGTGTAGAAGTTCGTGGATCTCATGCTGCGGCGCAGCTTAGAATGATCGAGTTTCGGATACATTTTCATCACTGTCCTTGTAATGCTCAAAATATTCACGTATGTTCTGAAGCTGCTGAAGCACTGAAGCAACTATTACGCCTTCAGCAGTACTTACAACGCAGGTCCCTTCAGGAGCGTCACGTCTTACTTCCACCTCGATGCGCTGGTTCGGCTTCGCTTCGGATATGACTCTTTCAAGTTCCGCCGCAACATTACGCATTTTATCAGATATCTCGACCTTTATCCAGTTAACTTCCCTGAGCGTCTTGACTGCACTTCTCGCAAGAGGAATAATGACACTTTCATCAACTTCAAGCTTCTGTGCAAGTACCTTTTCAGCCACTTCAAGAGCAGTAAGTCTGAGTTCATCAGCGTATTCGTCAAAATATTCTTCCTGATTGATCTTAAGCTCGGCGACTGACTGATTCAGCTGAAGCAGACAGTCCTCGATCTCTTCCTGTTTTGCCCTGACGCCCTCAGCGTATCCGTCTTCCATTGCGGAAGCCATAACAGCCTTTGCCTGCTCGGCAGCGTCGTCAAGTATCTGTGCCGCCTCAGCGTTCGCGTTCTCAATTATCTGAGCCGCTTCCATCTGAGCCTGCTTGATTATTGCGTCACGCTCGATCTGAAGCTTTTCATATTCCGATTCGTATGAGGCCTGTGCGCGGTCTGCTGCAGATTCCTCATCTGAAGCTTTGCCGTCATCTTCATCAATTACCGTATCGTCTTCAGTATATCCGCCCTCATATTCTCCGGCATCTTCATTCATACCGATAAGTGTTGATTCCGGAAGCTCGTGCGGATCCACCCTGACAACACAGTCGGGGATCATGACCGCTTCCGCGATCTTGACTACTTCCTCTGATCTGAATATTTTGCTCAACTTAAGTCCCCGTCCTTACCCTTTCATCATTGAACGTATAAGTGCTGCAGCGATCTCCGGATTCTTCTTTGCGAATTCCTTTACTTCGTTTGCAGTTGCATTTGAAGATTCAGAATGTTCCTTGGCAGCCTGTTCAAGAGTCTTCTTGAAGTTTTCTGCCTCCTGTTCATTGGCTTTCTTCATACTTTCTAACTGTGCAAGGTTTTCAGCCTCGGCAAGTGCGATCTTCTTCTTTGCATTCTTGTTGACTGCAATAATGATAAGCATAATGAGAATGATAAGAAGAACTGCTGCACCAAGCAGTACCCATTTGAACCATGGTGTATTGAGAAGCTTCGCAAGTGTTGAATCAGGATCAACGACTCCCGGAACCTCATCAGGAACTGCAAGTGTATTTGCAAGTCTTGCTGATGCTGAGATCTTTTCAACGTCTATGTTTGTTGCATTTCTTACCAGCTGAATGATGTTTTCCTGTTCAGCACCGGTAAGCTGGCCTGTTTCTGTAGTTACAACAACAGATATGCTGGCATCGGTGATGGCACCCTGTGCCTTTTCCTTCTGTGTGAGGATGTAGCCGATAGCCCATTCTGTTTTTCTTTCGTATTCTGGTGTTTCAGTCGACTTGAGGTCATCCTCAAGGTTTCCGTAGTTAGGAATATCTGTATTGTCCTCTTCACCGACTATTCCGCCCGGATCGACCACACCGTCAGTATCGTAATGGATGTACTGATTTGACTTTACACCCTCATTTTCTTCGTTTGTGAGGTATTCCTTTACTTCCTCGTTTACCTTGTCGTAGTCGATATCTACAGAGGCTACTGCTATAACTTCGCCTTCGCCGTAGATAGGAGCAAGGATCCTTCTTGCATTTTCCTCAAGCTGATTCTTGATCATGTTGAGGTAATTCATTCTTGTCTGGTCGTCGAAAACTTCGCCCGAAGATTCTTCAAGGCCGAGAAGTTCCACGCCTGTTGCGGCGTTAACGACTGATACATCTTCCGGTTTAACCTGCTGCGCACTGTATGCAACAATGTTTTTGATAGCACTTACCTGATCAGGAGTGAATCTGTCCGGATTATCAAGAGTGAGCATTACACTGGCTGTCGCCTTGTCTGCGTCATCTTTCTTCCATACGTAGTTGGTCTTTTCCGGAAGGCTGATGGTAACAATAGCACCCTTTACGCCGTCAATACGCTTGAGTGTTGTCTGGATCCTGTCCTGAAGTTCAAAACGAAGTGTCTGCTTCTTTTCGAACTCACTCATGGTCATCTTGAGGTTGTCAAAGAATGTTCCGTAGGACGGTGCTGACTGAGGATATCCCTTTTCAGCAAGTCTGTAAACAAGATCATCCCATTCTTCCTTCTTGACCTCGATCTCGCCCTTGGAATTGATCTTGGTGTCAACCTCCATGTTCTGAAGTTCAAGATATACCTGAGATGCTTCCTCGGTAGTCATACCAGGGAAAAGGACAAGCCACTTTCTTGACTGGATGTTAAGAACGACCGCCAGTGCGATCGAACCAACGAGTATAACTGAAAGTCCGACTATAAGAAGCGTCCTTACCCGTTTCGACATTCCCTCCCAGACTGATTTTACTTTATCAAGTACCGGTTTCAATTTATCGTTCATTTATAAAATCATTCTCCAAACTAAAATTCCAAAAAACAAAAATATTCAAAGGAAATATGATCAGTGCTTTATATCAGATCTGCATCTGAATAATTTCCTTGTAGGCGTTAACCGCCCTCGTTGTCACCTGAACAGCTGTTTCGATGGCTACCGATGCCTTTGTGGCATCTA
>JAGDDO010000536.1 GCA_017848205.1 Oscillospiraceae bacterium
TCCACCGGAGTTGCCCTCACACAGATGCGTACCAAGGAAACAAATGCCGAAGTTGCGTTTGATTTTCTTACCAACGACACATCTGAATCTCTTATTTTCAACAACTTTGTAGGCGCAGCAGCTGTTTTTGAATACCGTAACGGAAAAGCAGACATTATACGTGTCAATAAAAAATTCCTTCAGGAAATCGGCATGAATATGACTGAGCACGATCTTATAGCGGTAGACTCATGGACATACTTTGACGATGACGCAAGACAGATCTACACCGATGTGCTTGAAAAGATAATCGCAACAGGTAAAGAGGAAGAATGCGTGACATGGCGTACTGTCAGATCTGAATGCTGCGGTGAGGAAAAGCTGCTTATAAGAAGCACGATACAGCTCTTAGGCAAAAGCGGAAACAACCATCTGTTCTACTCAAGGATAAAAAATATCACTTCTCAGGAGCTGAAATACCGCGAGTTTCTTAAAGACGACCAGAACTTCAGACGTACATTTGAACAGATAGATGTTTATATGTGGGAGTACAACATAATCACAAAAGATATGTTCCCGTGCTTCCGCTGCCAGAAAAATCTCGGTCTTCCTCCGGTAGTAAAGAATTATCCTGACCCGGTATTTGAATCAGGACTGTTCCCTTCCGACTATGCAGATATGTACTACGGCTGGATGAAACAGCTTGAAGAAGGCGTCAAATCCCTTGAAGGCATTATCCCGCTTACCAAAGACCGGATACCTTTCATGATAAGGTACACGACGGAATTTGACGAGACCGGACGCCCGTTTAAGGCATACGGATCAGCCGTAAGAATCACAGAACAGTAAATAAATTCAATCTTACAGCAAAACAGCTCCGCAGTTTAAGATCTGCGGAGCTGTGTGTTATTTATTATCCGAAAAGCTGTACCCAGTAGTGCTGATATGAAGTACCAGGCTTGTTTGCATATCCTATGCCGATAAACTTGTAATTGCCGTTTATCATATTCGCATAATGATCAGGTGAATTGCACCACTGTTCGAACACTCCCTCAGGTGTTGAGCTGCCGGCAGCAATGTTTTCACCCATATATCCGGCAGGGATACCTATGTCAGTAAATATGGTATACCATTCGCGTCCGTCCGGACGGGTATGGTCAAAAACATCAGCAATTTCAGATGCTCTTCTGTCAGCACCTATATTATAGAGATCAGTGCACTGAAGCGGATTTACACCAACCTGACTTCTTCTTTCATTGACAAGTCTGAATAGTTCCTTCTGGAACTCACTTGCTGAATCCGGTATCGCCGGAACAGGTTCAGGCTCAGGTTCCGGTTCAGGCTCTGGTTCAGGCTGCGGTTGAGGTTCCGGCTCAGGCTCTGGTTCCGGGTCCGGTTTCGGCTGTTCAGGTGCTGCAGTCTCCTCATGAGGTACTTCCGTTACCGGAGGTTCCGTCTCCGTAACTTCCGTTTCAGTGACTGTTTCAGAAGCAAGACTTTCAGAAACACTTGTTGATATATCTGATAAAGCCGTCGTAAGTGATACTGTCTGCGACACTGATACTCCTGTTGATACCGTGGTCGTTACAAATGATGATGATACGCTCGCTTCAGTTACGCATGATGTAACCGGCTGTGTCAGCGATACGACAGCTTCCCTGTTGTCTGTGACATCACCTGCATTCTCCTTCTGTTCGACCCATCTCTGTGTCCAGAAGCCGAGCAGTGAGTACCCCCCCACTATTGCAGCTGCAACGATCCCTGTGATCGTATCCTTTTTCACAACAATTCCTCCTTGAATTTTTTTAAAAAAGTTATTGACAAGCGATTAATTATGTGGTATAATAATTAACGTTGAAAACACATAACAAATAGGGGTGTGGTTCAATGGTAGAATAGGGGTCTCCAAAACCTTTGACGTGAGTTCGATTCTTACCACCCCTGCTTCAGGCTTTCGGTTATTCCGGAAGCCTTTTTTCTTTTCCCCTGCTGTTCCGTAAAAGCAGACTGTAACTTCAGGTGCTGCTGTAAAACGGTATGCTTGTATGCAAACATAGTCTATGGGCTGTAAAAAACAATACCCCTGCATATCATTCATACAGGGGACAATTGTTATTAGTCTGATATGATACTGATCATACCCTCCACTTTGAAAACAGTTCCTTATCGTTATCTGTGCCCAGCATAAGTTTAAAAGTTCCGTTTACCATCATGGAAGCGATACCA
The DNA here is from genome assembly GCA_017848205.1 of Oscillospiraceae bacterium. Next base: position 2,206 of record JAGDDO010000536.1, read on the forward strand.
AGTGTACTTCTCGCATCAACTATAGTATCACCCTGAACTGCTTTAACTGTTCCACGGAGTTTGTTTACGCACTCCATAAAACCTTTCAGATCCCTGTTAGAATCCAATTTGACTACTACATCATTGTTACCCATAAAAAACACCTTTCAGTTATAAGGTCAACATTCACTATATATAATTATACCCGATTTATTTTCTCATTTCAATATCGATTCTATCTAATTTCAACGGTCGTGTAACTATTTATTGCTACGATTTTTGTATAAAAACAACAAAATCATGTCAAAAATAAGGCGGCTGAAGATAAGATGTTTCTTCCGGATATCCTGCTGTACAAACATAAAAAATAACTCCGTATTTCAAACGAAATACGGAGTTTCTTCTGGCTCCCCCGACTGGACTTGAACCAGTGACACCCTGATTAACAGTCAGGTGCTACTACCGACTGAGCTACGGAGGAATATTTGTGCCGGCGTCTATCTATCTTCCCGGGTCGTCGCCAACCGAGTATTTTCGACGTAA
>JAGDDO010000537.1 GCA_017848205.1 Oscillospiraceae bacterium
ATACAGAAAAGGTAACTACCGAAAATATCGGTGAACTTCCGACTCCTACACTGTGGCCGACTGTAGAACCGACTCGTCCACCGACGGTAGAACCAACAATTGCCCCAACCCGTCTGCCGACAGTAAATCCGACACAGATACTGGATCCGACAACTGACCCAACTCGTCTGCCGACAGTGAATCCGACACAGATACTGGATCCGACAACTAAACCAACCCTTCCGCCGACGGTGGAACCGACAATGGTGCACCCGACGGACGAACCAACACTTCCTCCTACGGTAAGTCCAACAGATTCGACTGTATGTCCTACTATAGCACCGCAGTGGCTTTACGGCGATGTAAACACGGATGGCATAATCGATGTAAGTGATTTTACTATGCTTTCACTTGCACTGGTAGGAGATGTAGAGTTATCAGAACGTCAGAAGGTAAATGCAGATGTAGATAACGACTCTGAAATATCTGTCGCCGATCTTGCAAGTCTCAGACAGTATCTTTCAAAGAAGATAATATCATTCTGATATGCAGCAATTTTCATCCATATGGATTACTCTGATAAATAAAACCAGCGGGAGCACCGGTGAAAAAATCCGGTGCTCCCGCTGGTTCTGTATAAAGGTAGTCTTCACCCCTTCGGGCCGAAGACTGCTATTTAAAAATCGTACCTGCGTGTCGATAAAGAAAATATCAAAGGTCTTACCTCTGGATATCTGTTGTTCGCATTTACTAAATTGCCGGGATGGATGATATGCAAATTTCACAAACTTCATTGTCGATCAGAAAAATTTTAAAATAAACTAAGATAATCGGAGCGGTTATGTGTATAATAATCAGAAAAGGATAACCTTCGGGTGAAATCGTAAAGATAAATTTATTATATACCAGGGAAACGCAAAGAGGAGGAATTTCTTATGAAAAAAAGAATTATAAGTGCAGTGTTAGCTGCATCAGCGCTCGGAATATCAGTTTTACCGGTACCTTTTGTGAATGCGGAAACTGATGTCATACACGGAGACATAGATGCAAGCGGAACAATCGATGTAACTGATATTACCGAACTTTCACTCGCACTTTTAGGTGACAGGGATCTTTCTGAAGATCAGAAGAAAGCAGCTGATGCTGACGGTGACGGGGAATTATCCCTCGCAGACCTTGCAAAGTTCAGACAGTATCTTTCCAAGAAGATAAGCAGGCGTGAGTTTAACAATATTACGCTGGAAAGTATTGTGGATATAACTGAACGAGACTCCCTTTCAGTTCCTGCAGCTATCGAAAAGTTTTATGAAGACGAATATTTCAGATATGAATTCGGTGGTATTAAGTCAGCGTATGTTGAATGTACTTTTTCCGACGGAAGCATGATGAACGTTAAGGAAGCTCTTGAAAGCGGTATGGTAACGATATCTGATCTTGATAAATATGAAATTGATTACCGAAGAACTACTGAAATGACTGCGGTTGTAAAGGAAGTAAAGGATGGACAAATGCTTCTGATCCCTGCAGAAGGTTCAAAAGAACTGAGATCATGTGATTTGATCATGGCTGATTATGCTTATGCAGTTGAGCAGAAGTTTAAGGTCGGTGACACTGTCGTAGTCGAATATGACGGTTATATCTATGAAACCTATCCTGCTCAGATCAATGCTTCCCGTGTGAGAATAGTTAATTCTGATGTTACAGGGGATATTACCGATATCACTGACAGATGCAAAACTGTAATAGTCGGTGCAGACAGGGATAAATGGATGGCCGGATATAAAGCAGTAATGATATCTTCAATGGATGATTACGATGAATATATCGGCAAAGACAGTAATGAAAATGAAAACCTTGCAAAGGAAGGTATAGAAGTAAGCGAGGAATTCTTTAAAACTAACAGACTTGCAGTTATGATCGATTATTCAGAAGGCTGCAACGGAGTTAAATTTACTCTGACCAGAGTAAAAATTGATAAAGACGGCAATGTTCATCTTTACTATGATAAGGAAGTACCTGAATTTATGACAAATCTTGCGAGTGTTGCTCACTACATTACAGTAGTTCCGGCCTCTGAAAACACTGAAAGTAAAACTTTTCTTCATCTCAATGAGATCAGGGTGCGGTATTGATACAGTAATTTTCATCCATATGGATTACTCTGAATAAATAAAACCAGCGGGAGTATCGGTGAAAATCCGGTGCTCCCGCTGGTTCTGTATAAAGGTAGTCTTCACCCCTGCGGGCCGAAGACTGCTATAGAAAAACCGCGCCGCAGGCACCTCATTTTATAGTCTTACTCCGGCAGAGTTTAAAAATTCACCGGTTTGAAAACAAGCCGGTGAATTTTTTTTTGAAAAGTGTGTTACCTTAGAGATTTTTTTTACACTGTATATACAGAGATGAATAAACAGAAACTATGATCAGGCTAAAAAATCTTGTCGCAGCATCTGCGGATAAGGTGCTGCGACGGGGAGGGGTGATCTGATCAGCAGTTCTGCAGGCATTTCAAAAACATATTATTCTATTTTCATAACACAATCATAAAGAAAAAAGAGAAGAAAGAGAAAAGTTTGAAAAGGCAGGGATAAGATATGAAACAGAAATTTAAAAAGATAACAGCAGCAACGGCGGCTCTGGTGCTGACATGCGGATGTGTGGTGTCGGGACTTTACCGTCCGTCGACTGTAAGTTTCGCTGAAGGCGGCAACGCCAAATACACTGGTACTGTTGACGAAGACAGCAAGGTGGTATTTTATGCAGGTAAAAGTGCTAATTATACTGTAATGAGCAGTATAAAATCAGATGACAGACCTGATACGTTTGTAGTACCGTCTGTCTGCATGTATGGTGAGCCGGTTAGTAATTATGAAAAAGGAGATCAGAGATTAAGAAACATATTTGCTCTTGGTTATAAATCTGTTGATCTGACCGGTTCAGAAAACGTAATAGTTTCGGACGGTATTTACGAGCTGCAGGATGTGGCGTTTAAGAATACCGATGATCTGAAAACAGTTACTCTGAGTGATACGGTTACAGTCATCGGAGATCTTGAGCTTGACAAGGACACTGTGTTCAGAGGACACCGTGGTGCCTTTGCGGAAAGATATGCGGTCAGTGCAGGCTATACCTACGAATATACCGGAGATATAAGCGGTGACGGCAAAATTGACGCTGCGGATATTCTCACCATGTCACAGTATTTTGACGGAGCGGGTGAATTAAAGGAGGACGAAGCCGCAAGAGCTGATGAAAACTTTGACGCGAAATTAAATGTTGCCGATTTTGTTCTTCTGAAAAATGAAATAATCGAGCCGAGAGTATCAGCTTTCGGAGCATCATTTGCGGGTGCTCTTGCATCACCTGATCTGAAGAATATCAGTAGCATAAGCGATAAGATCGATGCAGAAGGATACATGAAATTTGCTGCCGCTTCAGCAAAAAATGTTCTCGTTGACACCGTAGATTCGAAGGGTGAGGAAAATCCGGTATATTCACCTCTCAGCTATTATATGGCTCTGTCCATGACAGCTGAATGTGCTGAGGGCAATACAAGAGACGAGATAGTAAAGGCACTGGGCGCTGAGGATATCGAAAGTGTCCGTAAGGAAAATGACGTTCTTTTCCGTTCAATTAATTTTGATGATTTTCAGGCTTACTGTCTGCTTGCAAATTCACTCTGGTTAAATGACAAGTGGGAGTTTAAGCAGGATACACTTGACCTGATAGCAAAGGATTATTATGCTGTTTCTTTTGCGAAAGATTTCAGAAATAATACAAAGCAGACTGAAAAAGAGATATCGGAATGGATCTGTACAAACACAAGCGGAAAGATAAAGCCTGAAATTAAGATCGAGGATCCGGAATCAGAGATCATGAAGATAATCAATACTGTTTCCTTTAAAGAGACCTGGGACGAAGAGTTCAGTGAAACTAAAACGAGTGCTTTCCATAAACCGGACGGTGAAGATGAAGACTGTAAATTTATGGAGAAACGTGAAAACGGAAAAGTAGGATTTGCAGATAATTTCATGTTTTATGCTGAAGATCTTCGTGACGGATATAAAATGAACTTTGTTCTTCCTGATGAAGGCACTGATATAAAGAATATCATTTCTGACAGTGAAACTTTAGCAGGTATTTATGCAGGAGAGCTTGACTTTGCGAACTGTTCCGTTACCCTTACAGTACCTGAGTTTGAAGTTGCATCAAAGTTTGATCTCATAGACGCGACAAAGCAGATGGGTGTTTCAGATGCTTTTGATGGTTTAAAAGCTGATTTCAACGCAGTTGTTGACTACGATAAAAACGGTATACCTGGTGCCAAGGTGAGCATGATCGACCATGAAGCAAGGATCAGAGTTGATGAAAAGGGCTGCGAGGGCGCTGCATATACAGTTGTAGCAATAGCAACAACTGCTCCTGCGCCTCCGAACAGACAGGTTAAATTCACACTTGACAGACCATTCTTCTACTATGTTACTGACAGAAACAACATACCTGTATTCGCAGGAATTATCGATAACCCGAACGAATAACGGTATCTGTCACAAAAACATTCCTTCATAACGGTAACAGAGATGTTCATCCGGACATCTCTGTTATTTTTTTATATCTGTGCTGTACCTTCGGCAGAGTTTAAAAAAATTCACCGGTTTGAAAACAAGCCGGTGAATTTTTTTCAAAAGTGTGTTACCTTAAAGATTTTTTTTACACTATAAGGACAGAGGGATAGAAAACATAAAGGTTTTATCCGGCAGATATATAATATTCTATTTTCAGAAATAAAAAATGTATGAACAGAAAGAAAGTTTTAATAATGAAAGGATGGTTAAAATGAGAAAAAATAAGATCATTGCTGTGGTGTCGGCACTGTGTCTGGCCGCAGGATGTGCCGGTACGGAAAATGTTTTTTCTTTGAATGACAGTGAAAATGCATCAGGTGTTCCGGTATTTGCTGCGGAAGAAAAAGATGAAACTGTTATTGAAAGTGAAAAAGAAACCAGCGGAAAATGCGGTGATGATGCTGAATGGACTTACGACACTGAAACCAAAACACTGACCATAAGCGGAACAGGAGATGTCACTAAAACATTTTATTCAGAAAAATGGTTTAGCGAAGTGAAAAACCTGATAGTCGAAGACGGGATCGAAGTACTGCACGGAGCATTTTACGGATGTAAGACGCTGGAGACAGTTTCTCTGCCGGATAGTATAAAAAATATCGACGGAGCTTTTGAATACTGTACGGCATTAAAATCAGTGACTGTACCGGAAGGCGTTAAAAGTATTGCTTTCGGTACTTTTATGGGCTGTTCTTCACTTGAAGAACTTCATCTCGGAAGTGATCTCAGAGCGATAGGATGGGGTGCAATCTCGGAATGTCCGTTGCTTAAACATATCGATATTCCGGAAACAGTAACTAACATAGACGAGAATGCTTTCTACAATTCAGGGATTGAGAGCATAAAGCTTCCTGATAATATCAAAACCATTCCGCACGGAGCATTTGTTTCCTGTGCTGATCTTGCAGATGTCATTCTTCCGTCAGAACTTGAACATATAGAAAGAGAGGCATTTGCTGGTACCGCCATAGAGAAAATCGATATTCCTGAAAGTACTTGCATGATAGATGAATATGCTTTTGTAAGCTGCAGTTCTTTAAAGAAAGTTACAGTAAGATGTGATACATGCGTTATATCTGATGCAGCGTTCACGGAGTGCAGCCCTGAACTGATGATAAAGGCTCATAAGGGAAGTACAGCAGAGGAATATGCCGAAAGAAACGGATACGCATTTGAAGCACTTGAAGCAGAACCCGCATCAGCACCTGTATCTGTGGAGTCACCTTATCCTATAAATCCGGGACCTCGTTATCCGGGAGACGTTGATGTAAACGGAAAAATAGATGTAACTGACATTACAGTACTTTCACTGGCACTTGTAGACAAACAGGAATTAAGCGTAAGTTCATTCGCTAATGCAGATGTGAACGGTGACGGCAAAGTGGAACTTGACGACCTTGCATATATAAGGCAGTTTCTTTCAAAGAAGATATCATCATTTGATGTTATGCCGGAAGTATCTGTTTCTTTTCCAGCTGGTTCTCCGGTACCGATGGACTGAAAATTTGATGTATGATCTTGTGAAAAATAAACGGGATAGTATTATGGAAATGTTCCACGTGGAACATTTCCATAATACTATCCCGTTTATTTTTCACAAGATCATACATCAAATTTTC
>JAGDDO010000538.1 GCA_017848205.1 Oscillospiraceae bacterium
AGAATAGTGGTTAGAACACCAGATGGCTTTATAGGAAAGAGTTTTTGTTATTATATAAACCTAAGCAAGTTTCATGAATGTTTTCCAGAGTCAATGTGTACGATAATTATATGGCACAACATGGTCTTTATAACAGACTTTAGATGATCGTTTTGCACACTCTAAACCCAGAGAGTGTGCTTTTATTATAGTAAGCGATACATAATCCCTCGACTTCAAAGGAGCTAGAAACCATGCTAAAATATCAAAAAAGGCTAATAAGTCAGTTTAGATATGCACATGGAGGAAATAGCAATGAAGTCGAAATTAACGAAATACACTAACGATCTCAAAGCACAGAAATGGACGGAGATCGTAGTGAACTGCAACGAAAGCGGAATGAGCAAGACAGCGTGGTGCCGGGAGAACAATGTCAGCATAAAGTCATTCTTCTACTGGCAGCATAAGCTGCGGATGAAGATGATAGAATCTTCGCCGGCAGCCAAAGCGGCGGAAATAGTTCAGATCAATCTTCAGGAAGAAACAATCAGCCAGGAACCGGTCACATTAACTGAAGTGATCCGGATCAGGAAAAACGATGTAACTGTCGAGCTTCCGATGACTGAGGCAGTAATAGAATCAGTAATCAGAGGACTGGTGCTATGCTGAGAGAAACCGCCATTCCAAACATATATGTAATCTGTGGATACACGGATATGCGAAAAGGTCAGGCAGGGCTGATACAGATAATCCAGGGAACATATGACCTTGATCCCTATTCTGAAAGCTTGTTTCTGTTCTGCGGAAGAAACGCCAGAAAGATAAAAGGGCTTTGCTGGGAAGGAGACGGATTTCTCCTTCTTTCCAAAGCTCTTAACTGCAAAGACTGCAGATTCCAGTGGCCGAGAACGGCAGAAGAAGCAAGACTTCTGACGAAGGATCAGTTCATCTGGCTGATGCAGGGGCTTGCAATTGAGCAGCCTAAAGCAATAAAAAAAACGGAGGTAAAATACGATCTCTATTGATGAGTTTTCAACATAGAAAAGCAGTTTTCCCATAAAAGATGTTGATGAATATTCTACACTTCAAACCACGTAAAATCGGGAGTTTTTCATTGTAAAACAGCATGTAATAGTGTATAATGAATAAAGATAAAACCGGAGGTGCTGAATATGACAAACAATATTGATATGGAAAAGAAAATCGCTGAGTTGATGGCGCACGTAGCATCTCTGGAAGCAGAAAACGGAAAGCTTAAGGACGAAAATGTTGCTCTGAAAAAAAGCAATGAGAAGCTGACGATTTCGCTCAGCAATCTGAACGAGCAGATCATCAAAAGAAATAAGATGCTCTTCGGAAAGAAAAGCGAAAAAACCAAACATTACTATGAAGGACAGCTCAGCTTTTTTAACGAAGCTGAACTGGAATACAATAAAGGTGCTAAAGAGCCTACTCCGGAAACAATTCATGTTGAAGCTCATGAAAGAAAAGCCAAGAGTACCAAAGAAGAAATTCTGAAAAACATAGAACGCAGAGATATGCTGATAGAACTTGATGAGTCAGAGCGTAAATGCAAAACCTGTGGCACAGAACTCACTATGATAGGCAAAGAGTTTCTCAGAAGTGAAGTGCATATCGTGCCGGAACAGGTATACATAGTTGATGTGTATGCAGCAACATATAAATGCGGCGAATGTGAAAAGAAAACAGACAGTGCAGAAATAGTTAAGCCTGTAATTCCGGAACGCCCTGTAAAGAAATCGATGGCCTCTGCATCAGCAATAGCGTATGTTATGACAGAAAAATATCAGATGGGGACTCCGCTGTATCGACTCGAACAGTACTGGAAGAGTCGCGGAGTGAATCTGAACAGAAATACTCTTGCCAGATGGGTAATACACGGAGCACTCGTCTTCAAGCCTCTGATAAATTATCTGGACAGGCTGTTCTACACACTCAGGGTGGCTCACAGTGATGAAACCGGATTCAACGTTCTTAAAAGAGACGGGACGCCGGTGAACAAAAGATCGACCATGTGGGTCAGAGTATCCGGAAAGCATGAAAAGTATCAGTTCGCTCTGTATAATTACATGCGTTCCAAATCTCAGGACTCAGCAGATAAGCTGCTGGGAACTTTTAAAGGTTTCCTCACAACAGATGGATATGATGTGTACGGAAACCTTAATGAATGCATCCATACAGGATGCCACGCTCATGAACGCAGAAAATTCCTTGACGCTGTGCCAAAAGGAAGACAGGACGGCAAGGCATATGAAGCGCTTCAGCTGATAACCAGGATGTATGATCTTGAAAGAGAAATTCAAGAGAATACGTCAACACTGGACGAAATAAAGAAACAGCGTCAGGAAAAAATCAAACCGGTTCTTGAGGCTTTATTTGCATGCGTTGAAAGCGCTAATCCATTACCTGGGTCACATCTTGATATAGCTGTAAACTATGTGGTTAAACGAAAAGCTGAACTCAGTGTATTTGTTGACAATCCTGAAGTTGCAATCGATAATAACCGTGCCGAACGCGCTATAAAGCCGTTTGTAATGGCCAGAAAGAACTTCCTGTTTGCTGATACAGAGAAAGGTGCAGAAGCAAGTGCCGATGTGTTCAGCATAATTGAAACAGCAAAGATGAACGATCTTGACGTGTTTGGATATCTTAACTTTCTTCTTACCGAGCTTCCGAAGTTAGGCGAAGCTCCTACTGATGAGCAGCTCGCCTGCGTTCTGCCATGGGGCGAAGCGCTTCCTGACTATTGCAGAAATCAGTCGAAAAAATAAAATACAGATAAACATGCCCCACGTATTGAATTTTACGTGGGGCTCTAATCATTAACGTAGGATTATGTATCGCTTACTATACAAGGGGGAGGCTCGTCCAAAAAACGTGGTTGACATTTGTAAATGGTGATGATATAATAGTGTTAATAACCAACGATGATTGTATAT
>JAGDDO010000539.1 GCA_017848205.1 Oscillospiraceae bacterium
ATGGCATTCAGTCTGTCGGTGTTCACGCCCGTGGTGTTTATCGAAATGGCGTTGGTGTACGTCTCGCCGTTCTCAACACAGGTGTATGAAATCGAAAGCAGACCTATGTCGGCATTGCAGACTATTCCGAGAGCACGGGAAATCTTGTTCATCGATGCACGTACTCTCCACGCTCCTGTACCGGACGCAAGCATCATCAGCCCAACGCGGCCGACCAGAGTAGCCTTTTCCTTAAGCGACGCATTTTCGGCAGTCAGCTCCTCCTTTTCCTCATCGAGGAGCTCGTGCCACTGGATCTTCATGTGCTGTTTCCTGAACTTACTCAATTACAGATCATCCTTTTTCTTTATTATTATGACCAGTCCGTCCAAATGCGGACTATATAGATTTTACCACTTAAACGGCTCCCTGTCAACGTATTTTCTATACCAAAACAACAAAATAATCATTGATTAATTGTATATTATATGATAAAATATTTTTAACACTTATTAAAAAGGAGTTCTGAATAAATGTATTGTGTTAAATGCGGTAAATTTCTTGATAATGACGACCGTTTCTGTCCGGCCTGCGGAAAAAGCAATCCGGACTATTTATTCTGTATGAAATGCGGCAAGCCACTTGACAGCAAGACCCGTTTCTGCTCGGGATGCGGTTCCCAGAACCCGAATTTTGATTATGATCCGTATACTCCCGGTATAAACCCTCCTCCAGCCGGATATAACGGCGAAGCAGGATTTAACGGTGGTCAGAATTACGATCCGAATCCTGTAAATAACCAGAGCTTTGCCCGGAACACAGCACAGGGCGTGACACCTCAGAGTTACGGTCAGACTATATCACCATATGCTGATGATCCTGTCCCGAACGCACAGGCAAATGCCGCGCAGAACAGTGTTCCTCCGGTATATACAGCTGAAAACGCCAATGCTGTAGGATTTGTAAATCCAGGAACTCCTGCAGCGGATAATAACGGAAGTATAAATAACACTAACATTAACGGCATAAAAAATAATAAAAAGACGGGGCATATCGTCGCTGCCGGAATAGCCGTAATGATCGCAGCAATAGCCGGTATCACCATAGCTGGTGCTAAAATCGGTCAGCAAATTGGACGCGGACCTTCTCCGCGGAACCACAGCTACAGTGAGGACTATGTACCAAAGGAATACACATTCAATCCTCTGAACAATCTGAAGGAACCGGAAGTCATCTGGGAAACCGACAGCGTGAAGGTCTCCACTCAAAACATTGTCCACGACAGCAGTTTCTCTTCCAGCGCAAAGCTTCAGCTTCAGATCGAAAACAAATCTGAAAAGGATATCGTGGTCAGAACTGATAAAGTTCTCATAAACGGTTACGACGTTAACGCATCTGTTTATGAGACCGTATCAAAAAAAAGTACAGTCTCCGATTCTGTTTACATTGACCTCGATACGCTTGAAAAACTGAATATTGAAAACATAAACAATATTGACCTGTGGTTTGAAACGGAAGATAAAGAAGATTACAGAGTTATCGAAACATCGGACAAGATAACAGTTGAAACAAAAAACACCGCAGATAATGAACCTTTTGCTCCTGATGTAATTCTGTACGAAGAAAACGGCATTGTGATAGGTTACCACGGAACAGAATATGCAAGCCATTACGATAACGCTCTGAATATTGAAGTTTATTATGAAAACAATACAGATAAAATAATCGACTTTGATCTGGATTCAATGCAGATCAACGGCAAAGATATTAACCCGTACGAACATGCAGAATTATATCCGAATTCAAAAGGTATCTTTGACTTCTGGTTATCCGAAGAAAAACTGAAAAAGATAAATGTTGATTCTATCGAAGATGTTGATGATATAGTATTTTCAGTGGAAGGAACACATCAGGCAGAAGATGCCGAAACACACCGCTCAAAAACTGAAACGGTCTTCACTACTGGTCCGCTGAGTGTTTCAACTCATTAACTGACAGCATAAAATAATAATCAGAGCGGCGAATCACGGTATTTCCGGTCCGCCGCTCTGATATTTAAATCATTCAGAACACAGAAAAGCTTCGCGCCATAACGGTACGAAGCTTTTTCTTATGTTTTTCGGTGTTTTCGCATATGTGCGGAGCAAAGCCACGCACGATGACTCAACCGCTTACGCTTTGCTCTTTTTAGCGTTGCGAAGCATTTTTATTACGTCCTTTATCTTAACAGGTTCGCCGCGGTAAAGGACGAGAAGCTTGTATACTTTCGCTGCAAGGAAAACCACTGCTGCAGTGGCGATCACCATAAGCACGGTGCTGATCAGTGCTGTCGCCATTGATATGTTTCCGACTATGATATCAGCCGGAACTGTAAACGGTGCTGTGAACGGAACATATCTGAGTATCTTCAGCATATGATCGTTGCCGTTTAACTGATTGAAGTACGGGAACATCCAGCAGGCAACAACTGCCATGGTGTAAATACCAAAATAGTTGCTTATCTCCTCAGTCTTTGACGCAAATGAACCCGTGAATGCGGCAAGCGCTATGTAGAGCAGAAAACCTATGGCAACCGCAATAATGCCGGTCACTACAGCCGGAACCGTAAATCCGCCCTGAGCCGAGAACTTCTCAAGCACTTTGCCTATTGCCTTTCCGGCAGCAGCAGAACCGGACACACCGGCCGCCACGCCTGCAACAGCCGCTGCTATCCACACAAAGAACTGAAGAATGGCTGCGAAATACATGCCGAGTATCTTTCCGAAAATAAGGTCATACGGCTTCGTAAAAACAAGCAGTGACTCCATCATCTTCGAGTCCTTTTCAACTACGATGCATCTTGCAACGCCCTGGCCGTAAATGCAGAGCATCATGTAGAGAACGATGCCCAGGATCACCGGAATAATATTCTTTATCATGTGATCGGCAAACGAACTTTCATCCTCGCCGACAACACTTGTTTCCATTTTTGTTCCTGTAAAGTATTCAGTCTTCTGAGCTTCCGTAAGACCTGCAGCATCACTGAGCACATAGCCGATGTTGTTCTCAACAAAAGCAGCAAAGCGCTTTGCCTGCTTGTCAGAATCATCAAAGTTTTCAGGCTTTATAATTCTGGCGCTTAAATCTTCTCCTTCTTCGTCATCCTTGACTTCCATCACAAGAGTATGATCTCCGTCGGCCGCAGCTTTTTCCACTGCCTCTTCTGCCGTACAGTCAAGATTTTCAAAAACAACATCTTTATAAAACTCATTGTCCGTCTGACAGAGACTGTCATAGGAGACACCTTTGATCGAACTTGAATCGCAGACATAAACCTTTTTTACTGTGGTCGGCATATCGCTGCTCTCGTCCATTTTATCTGCAAACATGAATCCGAAGACCCCGAGAGCGAAGAGGATCACGGCTACTATAAGAGTTGAAAGTCTGTAGGAAACAGTCTCAGTATGACGGAGGAATGTAAATTTCATGATCTTTCCCATAATATCACACCGTTCCTTTCTGAGACTTTGATATTTCCAGAAGATTCTTAAGCTTCAGGCGTTCTCCGTTGTGATAAACGAGAACATGGTAGACCTTTGCTGCGAAGCGGAACAGGAATACTGTAAGAAGTATAAGTTCAGCCCAGAGGATCAGCACATCGCTGAAGCCTGCTTTTCCAAGCATGAAATGTACCGGAACCATGTATATTCCTGAGAACGGGAACAGATAGGACACTTCGGTAAGCACCGGATTGTTCGCGATCGCAGCTCCCATTGCAAGGTAGACACCTGCAACTGATGAAAGAGCGATAAATGAACTTGCATTTGAAAGGTCATCCATGCTGCTGCATGATGCACCTGTAATGCCTGAAATGATCGAATAGAACACAAACGCAAGCACAGTAGTGATTATTATAATTACTATACCTGCAATTATTCTGAATGGATCAATATCCATACTGCTTACTGTTTCCGGATCGATCTCAATTCCGTCTCCGGCATTCTGGATATTCACCAGTCCTTCAGCTACAACACTTGAAAACTTCCTTGCCGTTATTACTGTAGTAATAACACCTGAAATGATACCGCAGAAAAGCATTAATGCCGCATTTACGATAAGCACTACCATTGTTCCTACGATCTTGCCTGTAATGATCGCAAGCGGACGTACCGTAAGAAGAAGGGTCTCAATTACCTTTGAGGATTTTTCCGTAACAAGGCTGACTGCGATCTTCTGACTGGAAACAAGAACTATCATCATTACTATCATGGAGTAGAATATTACAGCTGTCATCGAAACTGCATCAAAGTCTTCGTCCTTGTCTTCCGAAATGTCAGCCGCGTCGAGAGTCTGTGTATAAATGTCAGAATCCATCAGGCTTATCTGATCTTCAGTCATCCCGTTTTTATCAAGACGGCTTTCAAAGAAGAATTTCTTTACAGCGTCTGAAAGTGACTCCATTTCCATGGAGCTGATCTCGCTGTCCTTTGATCTGAAAAGTGCTATTCTGTACTTTTCCTTATCTTCTCCTTCGATCTTCTGCTTTCCGTGAATGTGCATGAAAATGTCCTTGGTAGCTCCGTTCTCCATTTTACCGAGGATCGACTCCTCATCTGTGACGGACGTAACGAAGTTCACCTTTTCATACTGCATATTCTCCTCTGCGAATTTCTTTTCATCAAAAGGAATATCAGTGTCGTTGAGGACATAGAAATTCTCAATTTTGCAGCTTCCGAGATCTTCGACGACTTCTTCGATCTTACTGCCTCCGGCGAGTGAAAGAAGCGGTCCTGCCAGCAATATGAATGTACAGATAAGTACCAGTCCTATGACCGTACCTTTGCTTTTGTAATTCTGGGCTATGGTGAAGGCACAGACCTTCTGCCATCCCGTAAGATCACTTTTCTTCATTGACGGCACCAACCTTTTCAACAAAGATCTCGTGAAGCGAAGGTTCGCGAAGCTCGAATTTTACAACAACGATCCTGTTTGCAATAATTTTCGAAAGGAGCTCATTTGCCTGATCATCGCCTGTTACCTTGAACTGATATTCAGTCTCCTTCTGGCTTATAAGATTTACTCCGCATTCTTCAGCAAGAGGAAGAATGTCGCCCTCACACTTTACGAAAAGATTTACTCGTCCGTAGCTTTTCTTTATATCATTGAGATTTCCCTGCAGCACCGTTTTGCTTCTGTTAAGAATGGTTATGTCCGTGCAGAACTCCTCGATAGTCGGCATCTGGTGACTCGACATGATAAGGAACTTTTCCTTTGCTATCTGTTCATGGATAACCGATTTGAAAAGGTCTGTATTAACAGGATCAAGACCGCTTAACGGTTCGTCAAGTATAAGAAGTTCCGGATCAGAAATAAGAGCTGAGATAAGCTGTATCTTCTGCTGGTTGCCCTTGGAGAGCTGTTCAGGCTTTTTCGGCGGTATCTTCTTTCCCTTGCTTGTTTTTCCCGGATAGATGTATTCCTCAACCTCAAAGCGTTCTGCCCAGTATTTTATCCTTTTCTGCGCCTCACCCTTCGGCACGTTTCTTAATGAAGCGAAGTAAAGAAGCTGATCCATGAGTGAATATTTAGGATACAGTCCGCGCTCCTCGGCAAGATATCCGACGTTGCAGGTAACAGCGTCAAGGGGCTTTCCCTTCCACAGCACCTAACCGGTATCGTGTGCAAGCATGCCGAGCATCATTCTGAGCGATGACGTCTTTCCGGCGCCGTTGGTACCGAGAAGGGCGTACACACCAGGTTCGTTCATTACGAAATTAAGGTTGTCCACTACTGTCTTTTCTCCGTATTTTTTAGACAGATTTTTCACTTCAAGTGACATTATTATCTCCTCCTCTTAATGTCAGATAACACTTTATCGTGTAGTGTCATACAAACAAATTATATCATATTCGAAAAAATATTTCAACACAAAAAAGAACCGTGACCAGTACCCGGCTGATCACGGCATAATAACTATTTCTTAATGAACACTGATAATGTCAGTGGTTACCTATTTTTTATCATTATCGAAAGGACAAATCGGCGTTTTTGACGATAGAACTGATCCTTCTGTTCTGATCCACCAGTCTGTCGATTCTCTTCTGCATCTGTGAATAACGGAACTACTCGTCATTCCGGATGTCGATCATGTCATCCTGTTCCTCCAGAAAATCCAGAGTTACATCTGATAAAAAATCCTTTTCCATACAATTCCCCTCCGTGATCACAAAAAAGTCCTTTTACTCCTGACCGCCCTCCGGTGCAGGTGCTTCGGCCTGAGGTTCAGGCTGTGGTTCCGGATCCGGCTCAGGTTCCGGTTCCGGCTGTGGTTCCGGTTCTGCAACTGACGGTTCAACTGACGGAGGATCCGGCTCCTGAACGGAAGGTTCAACAGACGGAGGATCCGGTTCAACTGAAGGTGCAGGTGCTTCTGTTACCGGATTTACCGACGGCGCTTCAGTTACAGGAACTGCTGCTGCAGTCACC
>JAGDDO010000540.1 GCA_017848205.1 Oscillospiraceae bacterium
CATTTTTCCATAACAGCAAGCGCTCTGCTTACGGCTTCATCACTTACCGGTTCAAACGCCTTTTCTGAAATTACAACAGACGCAAGAGCTGATGCTACCGGGTATTCCACATCATTTTCTTGAAGGACACCCGCCGCAAACGGAATACCTTCACGGTAAAGTCTGCGGTAAACAGGAATTCCAGCTCCCCCGCCGCCTATGACAAAGATTTCAGGTTCGCCTTTTCCGCCGAACGGTTCTGCCGCACCGAAATACCAGTTGTATCTTCCGTCTTTAATTTCATAAAGAGTGTCGATATAATCACCGTCAAAGATCTCTTCCGGTGTTCCGTACCGCTCTGCTTTTCCATTATGTATGCAAAGGACAGAATCAGAAAACTTCTGTGCAAGATCGAGTTCGTGAAGAGACTGAACGACCGCAATATTTTTTTCCTTTGCAAGTCGTCTGAGCAAAGTAAGAAGATGCAGTTTATGACCTGTATCCAGAAACGAAGTCGGCTCATCCAGAAGCATGATCTCCGGTTCCTGCGCTATTGCTCTGGCAAGCATGACAAGCTGACGCTGACCGTCACTTATCCTGTTGAAATCAGTGTCGCAGAGATGTTCAGCACCTGTAAGCTTCAGAGCAGCATAAACTATTTTTCTGTCATGGTTGCTCAGTATTCCGAACGTCCCCGTGTACGGATATCTGCCAGTAGCTGCAACGTCAAAACAGGTCATCCTGTCTGTGGTCAGTCTTCCGGTAAGCATGACCGACAGTCTTCGGGCTACATCCTTTTCCTTAAGTCCGGTAAGTTCATCGCCGCAGAGAAATACCTTTCCGGATGCGGCCGGCAGCTGACCGGCAATGGTTTTCAGTACAGTAGATTTTCCGGCTCCGTTAGGTCCGATAAGTGTGCATATCTCACCTGATAAGATATCGATCGTAATACCATCGACAATGACTTTTTTTCCATATCCTGCGCCAAGGCTGTCCGTATGTAAAGATGAAGCTTTGTTTTTCTGCTCAGTATTTATCATGACATGCTCCTTTCCTTAGCACGGTGAAGCATTATATAAATAACGACCGGTGCTCCGAAAACTGCTGTGACAGTACTTACGCTGAGTTCCTGCGGAGCAAAGAGCATACGTGCGATAAGGTCGCATCCCATACAGAAAACACCGCCTCCGAGAAATGCTGCCGGAATCAGAACCACAGGCTTTGAAGTCCCGAACATCCCTTTCATAAGATGCGGAACAGCAATACCGACAAAAGATACCGGTCCGGCAAAGGCTGTGACACAGGCAGAAAGAATGCTTGAAAGAAGTATGAGAAACACTCGGAAAGTGCGGATATTCACTCCCATATTCTCAGCATAGGCCTCACCGAGCTGATACGCACCTATCGGTTTTGAAAGAAGGAATGTAAGAATAAACGCTGTAAAGATCATGACAGACATCACACGTATATCCTGCCAGTCTGCTCCCGAAAAACTGCCCTTCGACCAGTTATGCAGATTAACGATATTTGCGTCATCTGCAAAAGTCACAGCAAAATCGGTAAGCGCACTGCAGATATATCCTATCATTACACCCGAAATAACAAGCTGCGCCATGTTCCGTACTTTTCCGGAAAACAGCAGTACGGTCATCATACACAAAAGCGCTCCGGCAAAAGCCGCACCGATCATCATCCATGAATTCATGGCAAATCCGTACCGTAAAGAAGTTATCATGATGAGTGCGACTGTAAGCTTCGCACCGGATGAAATTCCGAGTACAAACGGACCGGCAATAGGATTTCTGAAAAAGCTCTGCAGCAGAAATCCCGAAACCGAAAGTCCTCCTCCGAGTATCAGTGCAGACAGCGCGCGCGGCATACGAATATCCATAATGATCCGGTGCGCAGACTGATCAGCATTATGCCCTGTAAGCA
>JAGDDO010000056.1 GCA_017848205.1 Oscillospiraceae bacterium
CGGTCGCTATAAATATTTTTCCTTCAGTATTCTTAAGATAATCCGCCGCCTGCCCGGCGTTTTCAAGATAGAGCGCCGCTTCATCCCGCTTTTCCGGTTATCTTTTTACACGTATATATCTTTTTTCAGAATATCCGGAACGTGTTACTGCCTCCCTGATATTTGCTGTAATGATACCGGCATAAGGATGAGTCGCATCCACAACAGCTGTATATCCGTTTCCAAGCAGTTTTACAATGTCATCTACACTTTTGGTGCCAACAAGTTTTTTCAAATACGGTGAGGACGGAAGAAGGTCACTGCCGTATTCAGTTGTTACACATATGTCAGCATATAGCCTGTTTGCTGCACATCTTTCTGCAATTATCCGTCCTTCGGTCGTCCCGCCGAATATGAGCAGTTTTTTCATGATTCATGAACACCTTCCATCTGTATTTGCCGGGAGTTACGTATCATTTATTTCACTCGGAACCAGAAACCAAACTATTCCTGTAATCAATTTCTTCATTGATTTCTCCTGTCTGTAAGACGTAAGCTGAAATCTGTTACTTTCACATCGGAGTTCCGGTGAAACTGAACCGGCACCGCATTAAGGCATAAAAACCATTGCTGTCATTAAAGCACCGATCAGTGTGAATAATATGTAAACTATCATTCTTTTGTGAAATCTCTTTACGAAGATATCTTCCGGATCATCCGGATTTACGAAAATATCCTTAATATCGCCGATACGATTTCTCTTTGAAATATATTGTCTGCTTTCAGGAGTAGTGTAGGTAAAAAGTCCATCGGCAGTGGTGTACTCCCATATATGAACAAACATTCTGCCTCTGCCCGCACCGGTCTCAGCAATATCTATGCATGTCGCAGTAACGCACTCTGTACAGCGGCTTTTTTTCAGATGTTCCAAAACCTTTTCATAAATAATTCCGAACAGATTGCACGCAAGTACTGCAACCGAAAACAGTCTGAGCTTTAAAAGATCGAACACATCACTCTGACTGACATTTAATTTTTCTGAAATCAGGGAAAACAAACTGACGATCAGGGTCAGTGCACCTATAACAAACACAAAACTACTGTTAAAACGTTCTTCAGGATAATCGCAGACTGTAATTTTCATCACATAAACGCCGAACATCATAAAACCAAAACCGCCGGCAGCCAGCCCGATACGCCTGTCAAATTCCAGAACCAAAAATATAGCAGCAACCGCCATACCTGCAAGCGCCAGCACTATTGATACAATTTTGGCCTTTGTCCAGCTCGGATCAAGATTTTCATAACGAATCGAATAAGGTCTGTACTCAGGATCATATTTCATTTTCATATTTGTTCTCCTCATTTTCTCTTTTGTTCTCAGGCTTTTAGCCATTATCTGTAATTCAAGTATATCATAGTTTCAATATGTTATCAATAATGTGTTTTTACAGTTTTTCCACACAATACAAGTACATGGATGGTACACCTTCATGGTACGCCTTCGGCGTGCTATGAATAACGACAGCCATTGCAGCAGCCATTAACATTTCATGCATTTTCTCTCTTCTTTCAACAGTTCTTGGTATTCTCCAAATTTAGGAATACATTCCCAGTTACATGACACATCTACTTTGTATTCACTTTCCTCAACTATATTTTTTATATAATCTTTTTTCTCAGCTACCATATCACCATTTTCTTTAAAATTGAAATAGATATGCTCTATTTCTTTGTTATCCTGGAAACGATAATAATAAGCTGTATTTAAAAACAGTTTTCCTTCTGTTTTTTTAAAACCATACATTAAATAGTTTTCAAGTTCTTCGTTAAAAAAATTAACTACGATAAATCTTGAGTTTACATCGACAACATATCTAACAGTTTCGTGATTGCTATTATAAATAACAGCGGTGTACGCTTCATCTTTTTCATGTCTGAGCTTTGCTTCCTGTTCAGTAATGATATCATGAGGTTGTTTTCTAAACACAGACCATTTTTTACAATACACTGTTTTCATTTATTATTCACTTTCCCTTCTGCATCTCCGGTAATGTCTCCGTATTTTGATGTCTCTGTTTCTTGCCCCATTCATCGTAGTAATACTTTTCGGTTGCTTCACCATTTAAAATGTATGCCTTCGGCGATCGTTGAAATCAAATCCCTTACACTCACCGCGCATCTGATTCGACATCATCAAGAACTTCCAAAAGAAAACTTTTAACCGTTTCATTATTCTCATTTTTCAAATTATCCTTAAGTAACAGAATCACTTTTTCATCCTGAATTTGCGATAATGCTGTTATTACTGAAATTCTAATATCTTCATTCGGATCATTAAGTAAATCATTCAATGAAAATATTAATCTCGTATCAGGAAAAGAAGCACAAATCTGAATACACCAGTACTTTACACCTTTGTGATGACTCTTAAGAGCTTCTAATAAACAATTAACCACTTTTTTGTGATCGAATTTTAGAATTACATCTTCAACTAATTGATAAACCCCAAAGCCATTGTATTCTCCAAATGAATTAAGAAGTAAAGGCAAGCATTCATCGTCTGGATTATTCAAAAAATACTTTCTAACTTCATCATACATAAAAATCGTTTTCTTATCAAGTAAATCGTCATTCGGCATTGGTTGATGATGTTTTAAAAAATTTAATGCTGTTTCTTTATCCATAGTCAATTTTTCCTCGTCTTTACTTACTACGGTAATAATTATTAATCGCTGATTTTTATTCTCAAATCCATCTAAAAGTTATAATTCAATAATATTATTCATAAAATCTTCATAACTCCATTTTCGTATTATTGATCACACGTCTCTGAAACCCTTAACTTGACTATGGGTAAAATTCTTTATTTTTGCTATTTCACCAGTATTAGTCAAATGCGGTTTTTATTATAATTGTGCCGCAGGCACCTCCTTTAAAATGTACGCCTTCGGCGTGCTTTTGAAAACAGCCGACGTTCGTCGACTGTTGATCTTCGAATTCCAATATATAACTTTTTTAATGACTTTCAAATTCAAAGAACATGTACTGAATCAACTGTAACATTCACTTCATTATTATCATTTACAGTTACCTCACACGATAATGTTAAATCGCTTTTATGTCCATCCGTCCATAAATCCATATCAACAAAATACTCTTCACGATAATTTTTAGGATTAGTTAGTTTGAATATATCTATTTTATTATAAGATTCTTCTGGCGGAAGCGATAATGATTCACCGTATTGTATAATAGCATCTTCCAACTCATCAGCTGTTATATTATCAAGCTTGCCGCTTTGTTCCAGCAACTTGTACTCTCCATTAACAAGTTTCTTTACTATTTCTTTTACTTTTTCTTTTATTGACTCTTCAATATCCATAAAACCCTCCGCATGCTATTCCCTGAAACTCTTGTTACTGCACTTAAAACAATTCTATATATTTTTTTATCCATTATTATTTTCTACAATAAACGAGTACTGATGCATCTTTATAAAAAAATATCAGTCATCAGCTCGTCAGAGGTGATGACTACCTTTTAAAAGCCATTATAGTTTTCTCCTCCAATACATCCGGTAGTTTATCATAATCATAGCATAATTCGGAGCAAACATCAATGTAAAAAACAAACAGCAGAGTTCCTCATACGAAAAAAACTCTGCTGTTGACTGAACATATATTCCTTAATTATGTATCAGTGTACTCATTTATTTTAATGCCTGAAATCAAAAAAATATGAAGTACAAAGATGTCCTATGCACTATGATTACCAGATACGTCCTGTATCACTGTAACTGTAGTGTCTTCCCTGATAAAGAATCTCGTAAATAACGTATCTGCCATTCCACCATACTGGCTGTGATAATCTGCGTACAGCAAATCCGCTGTTTGCAGAAACTGTTACCATTGATGATGTTGAAGAGTTACCTGTGCTTAATGCTGCTGGTGCAACTGCAAAAGATAATGCAAGTGCCATACCAACTACTGCTTTGATTGCCTTTTTCATATCATAGTCCTTTCCGTGTATTTTACAATACACACTAAAATAATTGTTTAGTGACAAACAGTATTGTTCGTCGTTAACTAAATATATAATAGCATGATTTCGTGTAATTGTTAACGTAATATTTTTACTTAAATAATTATTTTCATCTTATCATCACTATTAATTATTTAATTTCATCATAATACTTTACTATATTTCTTGATTCTGACAGATATAACATCGCAATTAATGATAATGTATTTTGCGTTTATTACGAACTGAAAGATTATAGATATACCAATTAGATAAGCTATAGTGTTACTTAATAAAGTAATATATATCGTTTAATTTGCATTTGTATTTTCGCTAATTATGATTGATATACGGTACGCATTCGGCGAGCTATCTGTAAAAATACGAAACGGCAAACTAAGGAAACACTGATTAAATCGGAAATCCGGCTTCGCCGGATTTCCGGAGGTGGGGTTTGCGGGGCTTTGCCCCGGAGCCCCACGCTGATTTATTAATAAATCAGCGCTTCCCTAATACATTCTAAACTTCGTTTGCCGGTCTGTTTAATATCTGATCATCTGTCTGCAGCAATCTTTTTGTCCTGCGGAAATCTTTTAAAGACTTTTTAAACTTTGAAATGTTATTATAAATAAGACGACAGATATATACGTCACATAAAGAGAGCTTTTTCACGGCTCCGAAAAGACAAAGGAGAAGCAAATCATGTTTTTCAAAATGCTGAAAAATGATCTGAAAATGAAAAAGGGGCTTAATCTGATCCTGTTCATTTTCATTGTTATCGCATCGATACTGATGTACGTCAGTGCATCACAGCTGTATATTCAGATCACCGGCGAAGAACGCACTGTGAAAAGCTGCAATTCCTCCGACCTGCTTCTGCTGTTTGAAAATACCGCGGAAAGACATGAGGAAAAGCTTCAGATAATTTCGCAGAGCCTCACTGAAAATGAATTTTTCGGTGACTTCAGTCACAGTGAAGGCGTAATGGGAGAACCAATGCAGTTCGACTTTGAAAAGATTGACGAAGACGACAAGGAAAGCTTTTTTGAGAAAATGCAGCTCATCACCACACTGCCGAGAGAATACAATCTTGTCTATGACACGGACGACAACCCCATCTGCGTGAAAAACGGCACCGTATGGATCTCGCACAAAATGCGTGATGTCACCGGATCAAAGACCGGCGACCATATGAAGATAATCACACCGATGGGTCGTGTGTATGAATTCGAGATAGCCGGATTCTATAAGGAGCCGACTGCTATCTACCTTTACAAATACTTCATTTCCGATGACGACTACAAGGTAATATCGGCTGATTTCCCCGTAAAGACTGATATATTTTCAGTTTTAACTCCGGAAGTAAACAGTGACATTGTAGATATATTCCGCTCCGAACTTCGTAATAAACACGATATAAGACTGATCGAAGGCTGGTGGAGCAGACATACCATGTCCGATGACTTTGTGGTAATATTCATAATCACATTCTCAATGATACTTATGAGTATTTTCATGGTGATCATCATACTCATGACAATACGTTTCACCATGATATCCGCCCTCCGCGATGAAGAAAAGGAGATCGGTATGATGCGTGCCATGGGTATCGATTCGCTTCGTTTCAGGTGGCTGTTTGTTGCTAAATACATCTCATTCGCCGTGACTGGTGGAATTATCGGAATAATCGCCGGAATACCACTCTCATACAAACTCATGCATCTTTTTGCAGGCGGAGTCGTTTATCCTCCGGTCCATGAACTTGTGCTGATAGGAACAGCATCCGCTTTGCTTATGGCTTCATCGATAATACTGTTCTGTCTGCTTGTAATGAGACGCATAAACAAAATATCCGTAATAGATGCCATACACGGCGAAAACCGGGGCGAACGTTTCGGGAAGGCATCCGCCCTGCTGCTTCATAAGCGTACAAAGATGCCAGTGCCGGTATATCTCGGACTTTCCGATATTCTGACACGCATAAAACGTTACATCTTCCTTATCATCGCATACACACTGGGTGGAATGATGATACTCCTTCCGGGATATCTTTACCACTCGGTAGTAAACCCTGATTTCATGAAATACACTCTGATCTACGATTACGACTTCTTCCCCGACTTCAGTGACGAAATGATGAAGGAATATGAAAGAAGGGAAATCGCTGAAAACAAGGATTTCTGGGATATTTTCAACGACGACTTAGCAAACAATGATATAAATGCACATGTGGATACCTGCTGTTACTGCGGCGGTGAACTTTACACTGAAGGACGACGCGACTGCGAAGTATTCTTTAATTTTGATGATATGTCCCCGATTGAGTACAGCGAAGGCACTGCGCCTGTTCTCGAAAACGAGATTGCAATGTCAAGCTACTCCGCGAGGAACTACGGTATAAAGCCGGGCGACGAGATAGAAGTCGGTCTTAATGAGTATTCCGAAGACAAGCTCCATATCACACTCAATAAGAAAAAAGTAATCGTGACCGGACTTATCGATATGATGGAATGGGGTTCACCTTACATTATAATGGGAAAAGAATATGATAAAGGCTGTATAAACGGAAAACGTTTCTTCTCTCTTAACATATATTCCGACAACAAACAGGCCGAGTGGGACAAAATGAACGAGCTTTTTAACGGTCACATGATGACTGCTGAAGAAGCGCTGATGCGTGAACTAGAAGACTACGAGCTTCCGCTCAGACTTTTCAGAAATGTTGTTTTCGCTGCAGTTGTGTTCGTAAATATACTGCTTACCGCTCTCTACATGAACATTTTTATTTCGGAGGATAAATCAGAAATCGCACTTCAGAGATGTCTCGGAACAGGTGACGGAAAGATACGTGCCGCAGAGCTGTTCAGAATGATGACACTCACGATAGCATCAGTCATCGCAGCTATACTTATCTCAAACACCGTCGGCGCAAGACTGTTTGACGTACTGTTCGGCGCAATAAATCTTTCCGGATTTAAATTCATGCCGATGCCGGTACTCACCTGGGTGATCATGCCGCTGGTATCACTGCTCACGGTACTTATACCTTCGGTCATAAGGCTTAGCAGTATAGATAAGATAGATATTCGCAGCATCGCAGAAGAATAGGAGATTAGAATGAAAGTAATAACAGTAAAGGATCTGTGCAAGACATATATAGTAAAATCACGCAGCAACAACGTTCTTCAGAACGTGAATTTTGAAATGAAAGACGCCGATTTCGTTACCGTAATGCGACCGAGCGGAAGCGGAAAATCCACGCTTCTCTATACGGTAAGCGGCATGGACAACGCCACTGCCGGTGAGGTGATCTTTAACGGAAAGAATCTTTCCACGCTTAGTAAAAAAGAGATAATGCACCTTCGCCTTACGGAAATGGGATTTATCTTTCAGCAGATGTACATGATGAAAAAACTGTGCATTCTTGATAACATTGTCCTTCCGGGATATCAGGCCGGAGGAAACCGTAAAAGCATAAACGAACGTGCCTTAAAGCTTATGCGGAGACTTGGTATAGCCGAGACTGCCGAGCATGAGATAACTGAAGTATCCGGCGGTGAACTGCAGCGTGCCTGCCTGTGCCGAGCACTCATCAACTCCCCGAAGATAATATTTGCCGACGAACCGACCGGTGCTCTCAATTCCAGTGCCGCATCCGGTGTTATGCGTGAACTGGTAAATGCCAACCATGAAGGCACGGGGATCCTTATGGTAACACACAGCTCAAAGGTGGCAGCTCAGAGTGAACGTGTTATTTATCTTGTTGACGGCGGAATAAGAGGCGAAGTAAGTCTCGGAAAATTAAACGATGACAGCGAGATACCTTCGCGTGAAAAGGTTCTGAATACATGGCTTGCGGAACAGGGATGGTAAAGGAGAAACGCAGTGAAAAAAATAAAAACATGTCTTGCCGGCATAGTTTCAGTTCTTGTGCTTTCTTCCTGTACGGCAAAGGCGACCTACGAAGGATTCGTAATTCCGGATCAGGGCGGAAGCACGCTGACTCCGGCGGAGGAATACTCACGAACACTGGATCTTGATGATATCTGTCCGGAAGAAGAAACGATATCGAAGTACACATCTGATGACGGACTTTGTGTTATCGAAAAGAAGGAGCACTACTACGAGGTCACACTTGATCTTGAAAAAGGCGATCACTACAAAGCGGGTGCAGCATATGCGGACGCCATACTGAAAGCGGCACCGGACTTCGGTGAAAGCTTTGAACCATATCTTTTTGAGAACATCACCATGGCATTCAGCGAAGCAAATGAAGAAAGTTTCAAATCACTGACCAAACGCGTTACCGCTCTGAAAAATTCACTTGAAGAGGAATACCGTCTTGAAACCGAAGGATTTGCGGACAAAATAAGCGGAGGTGTCCACGGATTTAAGAAAGACGGAATCATATCCTACGAGGAAGCACTCACCCTTCAGATGGTACCGGACGCACTCCGCGGTACATCATGCAGTGCAGTTTCACTCGACGGAAGCCGCACGGTTTCAAAGAAGCGCATCTCAGCCCGAATACTTGAATGGCTGAGGGGCAGCTCGGATCAGATATCACAGATACAGACAGTTTTAAAATATAAAAACGGAGACAGATCCATAACAACTGTTTCTGCACTCGGACTTCTCGACGTAATATCAGGATTTAATGAAAACGGAGTTCTTGCCGGAATACTCGATGTGGGCGGAACAAATAAATGCGAATATACTTACGAAGGAAAGACCTGCTACACATTCGCACTCCGTCACGCTCTTGAAAACTCGGCAAATGCCCGCGACGCCGCTGAATACATGCTGGCGGAAAGTGATAAATTCACATACAGCCACAACATTTATGTTACAGATGAAAAAGATGCTTTCTGCGTTGAAAACAGTGCAAACGAACTTCTCGGAAAACCGAGGATCAGAACGGAGAGCACTCCCCTTCGCCCCGACTATGCGAACCCTCCGGGCGGTGCTTTCATCGTGGTAAACTGCTACGTTTCAGAAGGAAGCCCCGACAAAAACGCATTCGATCTGAGAAATCTTGTACGATGGAGAAAGATGTCGGAATGGTTTGCAGGTGATGAAAAATTCACATCCGGCAGCTTCCGTTCCCGTCTTGCTTCCGAAACAAAGGAAAACTACGACAGAGATCTTCCTGTCGAAGGAGCAGATGCCGACGCATTCCACATCCTCGTCATCGACTACTCCACCGGTGAAGTCTGCGCTTCATTCTATCGTCCCGACGACGAAGCCGGCATACCGGAATATATTAAAATTGCAGAGATAAAGAAATAGAGACAAATAAATACAGAACAAAAGAAAAAGCATGAAGAAAAAGCGGCATCGCTTAAAAACGGTGCCGCTATTGATTTGAGAACTGAAATTATGATATAATGGGTGTCATGAACGTGGTGTTTGATTTAAGGAACAACACTGAAAAACTGATTTACAAAGGCGGTGACTTATCTGACTGACATACTTATGATAGAAGACGACCCGGAACTCGGAACTCTTATAAAGGACTTTCTTACAAAAGAAAACCTGTCCGTAAAATTATGTCCCGATGC
>JAGDDO010000057.1 GCA_017848205.1 Oscillospiraceae bacterium
GAAAAGACCGGTTTTGCATTTTTCCTTCTCGGTGGCATATTCCTTCCGGTATCCATCCTCGGCATTGCATTTTTCAAGCTTCTCGGTCCGGGATTTTCATTTGACGAGAATGCGTGCTACAGGGTATTTCTTGTAATGATCGCTGTAACTCTTGTAATTATGGCTTTTGCAGGACGCAGATACAAAGATTCAGTTCTTGTCCGCTATATATTCGCCACGATAACAGCTGCCGAATACATCGCCCTTACATTTTCGATCACAGCTCTGATCTACGGCGAAAGATGCGACAATTTCCTTCTTGCAGTAATAATGCTTACCTGCGGATATCTGGTGTTCACAATACTGCCGTCTTTCAGAACATTACCTGCTCAGATGGGATTTATCGTCACCATGGGCATGATATCCTTTGACGCATCAGAAGGAGCGCTGGCAGCAGCCGGATGCGCGCTGTTCTGCACTGTTCTTTCAATCGTTATAAACCGTAAATTATACAGCGGAACAGCTATTTTTCTGTTCCCGTTTGCGACCGGAAATTTCGTCCGTGTGCTTACAGATGGCATAGTCGACGAACACGGCTATCATATTTATATTGCAGAGGCGGCGATAACAATGGCTCTGCTTGCAGCTGTTTCATTTATCGTTACAATTCCGGCACTTAAGAAGAGCCTTCCTGATTCCGATAACAGAGAAACAATGCTTTCACGTCTCGACCTCGTAAAATTCAAATGGATCGAACGCGTGATATCTCCGTACATCTGCCTTGTTTTCCTCAATGTTTTCGTTGATAATGTTGATTCATATGAAAAGACAGGCGCTTTCCTTGCAGGAGCGGGAGCAGTGGTTTTCCTCGTTCTTAAAGCATATCAGTTCCACGTAAACGGAAGAGAGGCTGACCGCAGCTTTGTACTTACTCTCGGATGCGTGACAACAGCGTTCGCGCTGGCACTTGCTGAACCACCGGAACTCATCGAAAGCTTATATTACTGTGCACTGGCTGAACTTGCTGTTTTACCGATAATCTTCATCTGGAAAAAGCACAAATCAGCAGCAGGCGTGATAGCATATATCCAGACTATACTGGTACTTGCAGCCTATATGTTCTGTACTCTTGACATGAATCGTGAGGACGCAGTTATCAACGCTGTTATCCTTATCGGAACATGCACGCTTATGGCGATAATGTCATTCATCTTCAGATCAAAGAGATGGTTTATTCTTTCAGTCATAGCTTCACTGGTCACAGTGGCGTTCCTCACTGAAAAGATCTGGAAATTCTCATCATGGTGGATCTTCCTCCTTGCAGTAGGCCTTATCTTCATCGTCTACGCAGGCGTAAATGAATACTGCAGACAGAAAGGCCAGGAAAACCCGCTGAAATCCGGATTCAAGGCGATAAACGACAAAGTCTGGAAATAATCGGCAGTTTTCCTCTCCATCTCCGGCGCAGGTGAAAACAGTGACAAATGTCACTCCTACATCATGACATTTGACACTTACGTAAAATCGGACTTCTGTGATATAATACTATCAGAGGCTTAGAGAGATATGTAAAATAAATAAGAACAAAAGAAAAGAGAACAAACAGATAAAAGACATATTGAAAATAAATATATGCAGAACAAAAATATTATAAAGGGCGGAGAACTTTATGTTCTCCGTTTTTTTCTTGGAAAACGCTGATTTATTCATAAATCAGCGTGGGGCACGGGGCGAAGCCCCGCAATATCCCCCTCCCGGAAATACGGCAAAGCTGTATTTCCGGTTTGATCAGCGTTTCCCTTGAAAAATACA
>JAGDDO010000541.1 GCA_017848205.1 Oscillospiraceae bacterium
ATAACGACGGCATGCCGGATGAATGGGAACTTGCACGAGGACTTGATCCGAACAACGCGGGCGATACGAACGGCGACTACTGCGGCGGCGGCTACACAAACATCGAATACTACTTAAACGACCTTACGGTAAATGCATTCCCTGAAGGAGTAGTCACACTTTCACCGGAAAAGCCGAAGGAACCGGAAGTTACCGAACCGGCAGTCACTGAGCCGGTTGTCACGGAACCTGCTGTTACTGAACCGGAAGTCACAGAACCTGCCGTAACCGAGCCGCTCGTAACGGAACCGGCAGTCACTGAACCTTCAGAGCCTCAGTTTACAAAAGGCGACGTAAATCTTGACGGATCGCTGACCGGCGCCGACCTCGTCGCTCTTGTTCAGACGCTGCTCGGCAGAATGGAACTGATGGAAAAAAGCAGAATGGTTTCCGATATGAACGACGACGGAAAGCTCAATATAATCGACTATATTCTGATAAGAAGTGCTCTTTCGAAATAATAAGGAAACGCTGATTTATTCATAAATCAGCAGGAGTCCGGGGCGAAGCCCCGCATTCTCCCCAACCGGAAATCAGCATGGGGTCACGGGGCGAAGCCCGCATTCTCCCAACCGGAAATCAGTGTTTCCTTAAGAAAATGCTGATTATTCATAAATCAGCATGGGGCACGGGGCGAAGCCCCGCACCCCCTCCGGAAATCCGGCGAAGCCGGATTTCCGGGTTGATCCGTGTTTCCTTAAAAAATATTTTCTGTTTACTTTAAATAAATATTGAATTGCAACTACGACTATGGTACAATTGTTTTAGATATAAATTTTCTCAGATTTACGGAGGTTATTATGGAAAATATGAAAAAGTACATAGCCGAGTTTATCGGAACTATGGTTCTGGTTCTTCTCGGATGCGGAACAGCGATGCTGGTCGGATGTGACGCAGAAAACGGCGGCGGATACATTCTTACCGCGCTTGCATTTGGTCTTGTTATCGTTGGGATGGCATACTGCATCGGTAATATTTCAGGATGCCACATTAATCCGGCTGTTTCACTCGGGGTTCTTCTTACAGGCGGAATGACAGTTCCTGAATTTTTCGGATACATAATTGCACAGTGTCTCGGTGCTTTCGCAGGATCAGGACTTCTTGCTCTTATCTTCTCGCTCGGCGCAGTAAACGACAAGACCGGCGGATTCGGCGCAAACGGACTTGCAGGTGTAAACGGAAGCGCTGCAGCAGGATGCGTTGTTGAGATCGTACTCACTTTCATCTTCGTACTCACAATTCTCGGTGTTACATCAAAGAAGGCAAACCACGGCTCATTCGGCGGACTTATCATTGGTCTTACACTTACACTTGTACACATCTTCGGAATCGGCCTTACAGGTACTTCAGTAAACCCTGCACGAAGCATTGCTCCTGCAGTTCTTACATATCTCGAAGGAAATACTGATCCGCTCTCATGCTTATGGGTATTCATTCTTGCTCCGCTCGTAGGTTCAGCACTTGCTGCATGCACATACAAATTCCTTGAAAGCAGCAAAGCAGGAAGTAAAAAATAATTATAGTGAACGCAAAAAAGATTTTTAGTTTGCTATATCATCAGTAAACACTAAACGGCAGTCTGAAAAGGCTGCCGTTATTTTTTATGTAATATGAGTGATCTGCGTATTAGACGCACGGAGTTTTCCACAGTTCCAGTGCCGGTCTGTGAACAGTTTGACTCTTATCGGTTTCCGTAAAAGCGGCCGGTCACCGGTTCCTGCATATATCATACGCTTTTTTCAGTACGTCATCCCACTGAAGGCGGTTGTCAAAACGACCGGGATCTTTCCCATCATTATAAATGGCACACCGCATGATATATCCTTCCTTACTCTGCCTGCAGCGTATCTCCGGCGCGGTACCGTACAGTGAATTATCCGTTCCGTCATCATTAAAGCAAACGGCGGCATTGTAATAGTAAACGAGCTTACTTTCCGGAAGCATCGCCATAAACTGTCCTCCGGTCTTCTCACCAGCCGTGTTTTCGCCAATGACAGTTACATTTTCAAGCGGTTTTACCGCGGAGACGAAATAGTCCGCCGATGATGCAGTCTTATCGGATACAAGAACACATACAAACGGATTATTACCGCTCTGGCCCTTAAACTGCATGTCAACATCATACTCAAACATCTTCCTGTCACGGAGATACCCGTAAATATCTGCAGCCTCATCCTTCGACAGCTTTTTCATGCCGAACACCTTAAGGTTCATGAAATAGGAGATCCCGCGGAAGAAATCCCTGTTGCCGGAG
>JAGDDO010000542.1 GCA_017848205.1 Oscillospiraceae bacterium
ATTTGCAACGCATCCGTTAATATAATTCTTTACCGGTTTCATATAGATGTCGGACGGCTTCCTTACAAAATGTGTAACAAGCAGTACAAGACCTGTTATAAAAGCGACAGAAAGAACAGATCCGGTCACTATTCTGATGATCTTCTTCTGTTTCTCCTTCTTTTCTGCCTCTTTCCTTTTCTTTATCGTATCAGCTCCGGGAATCTTTTTCAGACATTCAGGGCACTCCAGAGCTTCATTGTCCATTTCAGCACCGCAGTACTGACATAATTTACTCATAAAAATGATCCTTTCGTTTACTGTTGGCCGGGATGCAGGATCAAGCGCAGTTTGCGGATCTGCAAGGCTTTTTAATTATGAAAAACGCTCAACAAGAGCATCGAGTATCTTCTTTGCTTCGTCGTAGTTTTTCTGCATTTCGTCTCTGTAATGTGATCCCTTCTGTACTTTTCTTAAACCGATGTACAGATCTTCCGGAACCTCGCCTTCGTATCCTGTCTCTTCCGCAAACTTTGTTCCGGAAAGATAGAAGCCGTGTCCCTTTACGTGCTCGTTTCCGGGATAAAGCGCTTCAAGGTCTTCAAGCGTCTGGTCAGGAAGAAGGAATATATCTGCGTCGGTATCAGAGATCACCATTATGGTATCTCCGGTCTGCATAAGTGTAAAGAGTTTTGAA
The DNA here is from genome assembly GCA_017848205.1 of Oscillospiraceae bacterium. The sequence continues at coordinate 677 of JAGDDO010000542.1, forward strand.
GAGCTTGCCTGCTGTGTGTAAATGTCCTGTGACTTTTTTGGCTTTTCGGTCACGGCAGCAGTTTCTTCCGGCTCTGATGCACTTTCAGCATTTACAACGTTTTTTTCTGTGCCTGTTTTTTCATCTTCGTCATCATAGTTTACCTGATCGGTCATGTCGCACAGAGGCATATAGTAAACAGACGCAAGAACATCGCCGTTTCCGTTCATATCGTCAGTGTATTCGTTTATAATTTCTTCAAGTTTTTCGCAGCTTCTGTTCATCTCGTAGCTGCATGAAAGTACCATAACGGTAAAGTCAGGGTCCGGTCTTCTGATGTAGTCGTAGCCGAGGAACCCTGCCAGAAGAACAAAGAAACTTCCGATAACTATCATGGACTTGTTGCAGTAGAAGAACGCACCGACCTTCTGAAAAAACGTATATTCCTTTTTCTCTTCTTTGGCTTCAAATTCACTTCCGTCTGTAATACCCTGCTTTGCCTTCAGGAGTTCTATTTTCTCACGGTGAAGCTTCTTCCGGTATTCTTCGTTCTCCTTTTCCCTTTCAGCAGCCGCAGTAAGTGCTTTGTCCGAAGCCGCATGAAGTCTTTCACTCTTTGACTTTTCCAGAGAATCGATAACCGTATCAAGCATTCCCTTGTGTCCTGTATTCTTTTCGTTCATGTGTTGACCTCCTGTTCTGGTCTGACCGGTGAAAACCACCGGTCCTGCAGGCTTGCGCCTCAGGTTAATTCACGTACAAAACCGGTCTTAAGACCGCACCGTTAATTATTATATCATAAAATTCGTGCATAATCAATAAAAATCATATATTTTTTTAATGAAGTTTTTTATCATAAACAGATACAAAAAAGTGAATGTCATTACGATAATGGCATCCACCTTTTTTACTATGAAAACACTAATCAGACGGAAATCCGGCTTTTCCCCGGATCCACGCTGATTCATGGAGAAATCAGCGTTTTCTATATAAAATTCCGCAGGACAGTATAGACAACAGTCGTTAAAAAGATAAGCAGGAAAAAGACATATTCCCACACTTCAACATCTTTGTTGTCGTACCATTCTTCTCTTATCATACGATACACAAGATAAACAAACAGCGCCGGCATGACTGTTACACTCATTATATTGTACCCGGCCGCAGCTTTCAGATCACCGCGGGCTATACTGACAGCAGCTCGCGTCATCCCGCATCCCGGACATTTAACCCCAAGAAAGCGGTAGAAAATACACGGTATCCCGCGTCCTGTCTTCGCGGCAAATGCCAGATAAACAGCACAACCCAGAAGCACTATTCCGCTTCCTGTGTTCAGATAACGTATATGTTCCGGTCTGTATATTTTTCTCACATTCACCACCCCAGCGTCATTTAAACAAACCGACCCGTGAAATATAACTTTCGCGGGCCGGTTATTTTTACTGCATTATGATCATAATGGATTTGTTTCTACGCTGTCACTTATCAGTAAAGCTTTGCGCCTGCAGGTATATGTCTGTCTACCATAAGGAGATGGAGCTTTTCCTCGCCTTCTTTTGTGTGAACTGCACTGAGGAGCATGCCGTTTGATTCAATGCCCATCATTGCACGAGGAGGAAGATTTGTGATCGCTATAAGTGTTCTGCCGATGAGTTCGTCAGGTTCGTAGTAAGCGTGAATACCGCTGAGGATAGTTCTTTCCTCGCCTGTACCGTCATCGAGTGTGAACTTTAAGAGCTTCTTTGACTTCGGAACTGCTTCACATGCAAGCACCTTAACTGCACGGAAGTCGCTCTTTGAGAATGTTTCAAAGTCAACGAAATCCTTGAACAGAGGTTCGATCTCTACCTTTGAGAAGTCGATAACTTCGTCCTTTGCAGGAGCTTCAAGTTCAGCATCCTGTTCTGCTGCCTTCTGTCTGTTGTCTGTTCCGAGAGGCTTCATTGTAGGGAAGAGAAGTACGTCTCTGATAGAA
>JAGDDO010000543.1 GCA_017848205.1 Oscillospiraceae bacterium
CATTGGTGGTGCGCCTGCGGCGCACTATTATAGCACTGTCGGCTCCAAGCCGACAGTACCTTTTCGATGACTAAACGCAGGAACATCCGCCAATCACTTTACTGTAAATACAGGATTACCATAACCATATCCCTGATAAACCTGATTTCCTTTTATCGTATATACCGGCTGGCCGTATCCGTAACCCTGATACACCTGACCACGCTTTATCGTGTACACAGGATTACCATAACCGTAGCCCTGATATACCTGGTCTCCTTTTACTGTGTAAACCGGCTGTCCATATCCGTATCCTGAATATATCTGCATAACAGGCCTCCTTTTTTCGATAAAGAAATTCTCTTCAGGTTTATAATACACATCTTCTCCTGGCTCTGTCCTGTATTCTTCTTTCAGTTATCATTATACACTATGAAAAACTGAAAATTCGAAGATAATTGAAGAGTTTATATATTCGTTTCTATGTCATTATTATATCAAATGACATGGGGCAAAAACGGACGGTGTTTTCTTTTAGTGATTATAAGCAGATCTACTGTCATAAAACGAAAAACCTTCCGGAAAAATCATTTCGGAAGGTTTTCTGATCAGAAAAATATATTTTTTACGTAAGCTTTAATCAATCCCCAGAATTGCAAGTGTTTTGTAGTCTTCATTACCGAGGAAAAATTTGCCAAGCACCTTTTTAAACAGCTCATTGTCTTCGGTCACATGGATGAACAGCGTCATACAAGAACGTAATTTTAACGCATCGATCTCCTCGAAAACTGCCAGCGGATCATCTGTCGGGATGTGGAGCAGGATCTCGGTAATCTCTTTAAGTCTCGCACCGAGTACAGGATGATCATAGTAATCCTTAGCTTCGTTAAGATCATTTATCGAGAACAACGCCGTAGTGCCGCTGAGTCCTAAACCACGGATCTGCGGGAACACATACCAAATCCAGTGCGTATCCTTATAGGCATCTTTCATTTCCTGAAGAGCAGTCTTGTAGGTTTCCCCGAAACCATATCCTTTTTCCTGTGCATCGAGGAATTTCTGAAGGTCGGTATAGTAAAGTTCTATTCCGAGAACACCGTACTGCTCCTGCTTTTCACGTGGATAAAACTTATCCATATCAGCCGGATCGGCATTTTCATCCGAAGCGTATCCGAGCTTTTCCTTCGGCAGTGAATCGTAAAGTTCTGAAAAAGAATCGTACTTATGCAGAGCTGTTACTCTTGTCTGTATCTTTCTTTCAGGATCATCAATACGTGAAAACTCAATAAAATCGCCGACTGCGACCTTCTGACGTTTCTCATCGTTTAATCTGAGCTCTATTGTCTTGCTGCCGCTCTTTATCTTTTCAAACGGCTCTGCCTGCAGTTTCATATAATAGATCATTGTGTTTTCCTCCTTTGAATGGTGGTGCGCCTGCGGCGCACTATTAACAGCACTGTCGGCTCGTCAGAGGCGACAGTACCATTTTGAAAAATGCGGTCAGTCTATGCCGTGACAAACTGCTTATGAAAATCCGTAAACTCTTCCACCGACATTTCCGGCAGCTCTTCGTACTTTTCAAGCATAAGTCTGATTATCGCAGCCGACTTTGCCTGTGTGTTTATGCTTTTCTGCGGATTGAATTCTATGTCTGTAAAATGAGTGTAGTTAAGCAATAACCGTATCTCCCGCTCCGGTATCGACTGCTTTACTGCCTGAATATAGATATAGTCGTAAAACAGCGTTTTCGGTTCCAGCGGGAATCTGTTTTCTCCCAGAACAAATGCAGTAAGTGCTCCGGATGTCCTGAGTCTTCCGTCACGTTTTGCATTCTTCGGATGTACGTTCAGGAGATCATGATACGGTCCGCCGTTTTCGAATGCTTTTGAACTCTGAAAAATGTTTTCCAACGTATATCCGTTCAGTTTCAGATTGAATGCACTGAGTTTTGCTCCAAGAGGATCTGTTCCTTTGGTGCTGATCTCAAGAGGCTTTGCCTCACTGTCGGATGATATTACAGAATTATGAAGTGATGCTATAGATTTCTGTTTCTGAGTCACTGCAAATCCTGAAAACCATTCGAAATCATAATCTTTACGGACGACTTTTCCGTCCTTTATAAAATATGCTGGTCTGAGTGCCATATCAATTCTCCTTATTATTCCATGCGCACTGATTTAACGGCTGTTTTAAAAATGAAACTACAGGTGCAGTCAGTTATAACCACACCTGTTTACGTACAATTGATCTTCCTTACCGCTTCCATCGAAAGACAGTAACTTAACCTGCCTGCTTTAAGTCAAGTGCTTCTTCCACTGGTGCATAGCGTTCGGAATTGATCTTTTCGAGAAGGAGTTCCCACGGATCAAGCTTGTCACTTAATACCATTTCGCAGACTGTCGGCGAAAATCCTGAAACCAGGGCAACGCCCATTTCGTTCTCCTTTACAGGGACAGCACCTGTTCTGGAGCAGATATTCCAGAAAATAAGACGCGGGAGTTTGTAGCCGGCATTCTTAAACCTCTCTTTTATTTCGTCAAAGTCCTTCTTTCCTATTTTCCCTGATCTGCTGCTTGCAGCACAGATGTCAAATTCCATGTCGGACAGTACAAGGATATTTGGTATCTCCTCCTGCGAAAGTTTTCCTTCTACAGCTGTTTTGAGAATCAGGTCGAAAACTGCTTCTATGTTGGTATTGGCGTACTCAACATGTTTATGCATTTCCTTAAGCTTGCCGTTAAGGCTGTCACACCCAGAAAGATCAACTAATTTTGGTCTGCTGCTGAATGTGATAAACTTGTCCTTAAACTGACCGGAGCTGTGTTCTGCGAAGTAAATCGCCAGTGAATAGCAGACTTCCAGTGCAGTAACACTGCTGCCGCCGCCCACAGCTGTACACATCGATCCGGATCCGTCTGCAACGCAAATGGTATTGCCCTGACCTTTAACAAAGTCCGGAAGTGCCTTCCACAGTGCTTCTGCCGTATCATCGGCTATATTGGAAACATAACCGTAACCACCGCATAAATATTTATGAACGATATCATAAGGGAAGTTTACGCTGCCGTTGATTTTTGCTTCGCCTTTTTTAAGACTTTCCAGAAATGCACGGCGGCGTGTCTCGTCGTTCTTAAGGAAAGCGTCGCTGTACTTTACATTTGCTTTGCTCGGAACAGCGGAGTAGTTTATCTCGCCGAACTGTTTGGCAGAAAGCTTTACTTCCACTACGTCAAGATATTTTCTTAACGCTGAGAGCATCTTTCTGTATTCCCTGTCGGAAATTCCAAGACGCTTTGCAAGAAAACGTGCTCTTGATACAGTTTCTGCTGAGCTGGTGTTATTTGACGGCATCCATTTGGCAAGAAGAGATACGCTCTTTCCAGCATTCATGGACTCCATGTCTTCCTCAAGCTGCTCTTTTATTATTTCAACAACCTCGTCTTTTATCGAACTGTTGTCAGCGAGTACAACAAGATTGTCCCAGCGTGTGTATTCCGGAATAAGTGAAAGCAGCGATTTTGCAATGTCCGGATCTGATCTCGTAATGACCTTAAGTCCCGCTCTGAAAAGAGAACGCTCGCCGCAGCCTTCTCTTACGTCGCCGGCAAAAAAGAGCCACTTGATAAAAAGCTTCTTGTCTTCGTTATAAACGGAAGTCATGAGCTTTATCTTGTCTGCTTCGGACATTGAACGCATACTGGATATCTTAAAATTAAGATCCAGCAAAGGCCTTCCTGTTGTCTTATATGCAACAGCACCGTTTTCTGTGATGCACACATTACCGGATTCTTCGGTTATTTTCTTTAAATTCTGCATAAAATCTGCCATAACTATTCTCCTCCATACAAATGTCGGTTTGTGATTATCAGAAAAATAATGCTGTCGGATGATCGGATGAAACAAGACACATTTTTTCTTTCATAACTACGAAAAATAAGTTTGCTGCATGTGTCTTAAAAGTTTACAAGGCACAGAATTGATGTTTTCAGAAACTAAATACTTTAAGTAAATGTTGCTGTGTGCGCCTTAAAAACTGCAAGGCACTTTTATGACTGTTTTCTTTTCATTTAAAATAAGCAGTTGCTGTAAGTGCCTTTAATTGTACACGACACGATTCTGTTGATAATGATTCAGGATCAAAAAATGTATTTGCTGCTTGTGTCGTAAAAATAAACAAGGTGCGTGGATAATACTTAATCAGTTGAAAAAAATTAAAGTGTTGCTGTAAGCACCTTTGAAATGCAAGACACCGTCTATTTACATTTTCAGATAATGAAAAAAATTGCTGCAGGTGTCTTGTATTA
>JAGDDO010000544.1 GCA_017848205.1 Oscillospiraceae bacterium
AGTGCAAAGGGTACGGGGCGAAACCACGTAAATTCTCCGTCACGCAGTTCCGGCAAAGCCGGTTGCGGTCAATAAGTGTTTTCTTAATAATAGTGAGGTGTTAGTTATGGCAGAAATGCATTCAAAGAAACTCGTACAGCACGACATTCTGGAGATCCTTAAGACCTATTCAGACAGCGAAAACAAGCTTTCTCAGATGAAAATTCTGGGACTGCTTAAGGACGAGTACGGTATTACTGTAGATCGGAAGACTGTAAAAAGACATCTTTCCGCACTTTACGAATCAGACGAGGAACACATTCAGTACAACGAAGGCGTAAACCGCAGCAAGGAAGGTCATACCGAGGAGATCCTTTCAGGCTGGTACTACCGCCACGACTTCTCGGATGGAGAACTTCTGCACCTTATTGAGTGCGTTATGTTTTCCGAGGCACTTCCGAAGAAGTTCAAGAAGGAACTCATTTCAAATCTCAAAGGCCTTTCAAATCGCCGGTTCCACGGAGCCGTTCATAAAATCGAGACAAATGTGGGCGAGAGACTCGAAAACAGCGAGTTTTTCCTTAATCTCGAAACTATAGGCGAAGCTGTTTCCGAAGGAAAGAAAATCAGCTTTGTTTATAACAATATCGGAGCAGATTTAAAGCTGCATCCGGTTGTAAGCAGAAACGGCGAACCGGAAATAATAACCGTAAGTCCTTACCAGGTGGTAAAGGTCGGCGGATATACCTATCTTCTCTGCAAACCGGAGAGCAGCAGTAATCTCGAATACTTCAGAATAGACAGGATAACCTCCTGCGAAATTCTCAGAAAAGCATCACAGCGTTTCAGCGACCTTCCGCAGTACCGTGAAGGAATTCGTATGTCTGACTACATGAGACCTCAGCCGGGTATATGTACAGAAAGACTTATGACCATTTCACTTCGCTGCAGCGAGGAAATACTCGGTGACGTTGTGGACGCATTCGGCACCGGCATAACTGTCATAAAGGAGAAGGACGGAATGCTGAACATCCGTGTTCAGTCAAACGAAGACACCGTACTAAGCTGGGCACTCCGCTATGCCGATAAAGTGGAAATAGCATCACCGGAAAGACTCCGCAGCCGTATAAAGGAAGTACTGTGCAGCAGTTTAAAGAAATATGCGTAAGGTTCCTTTACGTGTTTTACAGATCTATACAGAAAAATCAGCAGATGTGTTTCAGCTTCATCTGCTGATTTTATAATAAATGTGTTTAAAAATCATTATTTTCACCACTTAATTGCGTTTTACACAATTTGCTGGAGGAAATCGATAGTTTTATAATTTTACTTTATAATAAAACACTGTTTTATTACTTGAAATTGTTAATGATTTATGATAATATATAATTAGGGATTATTTTTGCTGTTTATTGGGGTGCTAACAGGAAAATTATATATTTTTGAACATTGAAGCAGATGAAAGTCCCTTATATCAGACTTTTGTCTGCTTTTTATTTTTTCTGCAAAGGCGGATTTACAGAATGGATCAGAGAAAAGGCAGAGCATGAGAAAAAAATAGTCCTTATAGAGCCGGATGATCTTTTTAATGTATAACCAGAAAGTGACTGAATAATTATCGAAGATTCGCAGTTATCTGCTTAAAGAAATCCGCGTTCCAGATATTGAGTGAATCAGTATCTCTGATAAACGGACGCACATCGTTTCTGGCATTTTCGAAATCTATTGAATCAAATCTTGAAAAAAGAAGATTTCGTGTATCTTCGATCGAAAGATCTTTTTCAGGATCCCATGCTCCGGACTGAACGAGTCTTGCTTTCAGGTGCGGTAAATTAAGTGGTGTATTGCGGGAAAGATAAAAAATGTAATCGTAGAGATCTCTTCCTTTTACCCGCTGTTTCCAAGCACGGCAGATAACTGCATGAACTTTTCCGGCAAAAAGAGAAGGCATATCATACATCTTAACTTCGTAAGGTGAGGGAAGAAGACGATATTTATTCTCATATCCTGCCCCTTCAGGAGGCATGGTATCAACTTCAAATTTGATTTTTATAACTTCATCTCTGGAAATCCCGCTTTTTAATGATTCTGAAGCGTAAAATACAAGCATGTGTTCCATAGTGTTTCCCTTAAGAAATGCGGAACGTATTGCTGAATCAGTATTTTTTTCTTTCAGCGAAATGTCAACGTTTAATCCCCATGATGTGACTTCCTTTTTCAGAACAGGAAAATATGACGACAGATCAAAATCAGGTTCGGGGCTTGTAAGAGAAAAATCAAGATCTTCAGAAAATCTGTTCAGGCCGTAGAATATACGCAGAGCGGTTCCACCGTAAAATGCAGCTTTATTAAAGAATCCTGCCCGTGAAAGTCCGCACAGAACAATTTCCTGTATTATCTCTTTCATCGCATTCTTTTTATCGGTAAGATTATTGGTTTGATAGAATTTCAGCATTTCTTCAATTGTGCTGTTCATTGCTCTGGCTCCTTTTGAGATATTTTATGAGATGCTTTATATTGTTACTGTGGTATTTGTCTCCGATTTCAAATATATCACTGAAATTCAGCGTATAGAATAATGCTCGGTCTAATCTGAGATCTTCAAAAAGCATTTTCTTTATATCTTTCTGACTTGTCACCGGTGGCATAATACAGAGTTTGTCGCACAGGGCTTTTTCAGGTGATGCAATAAGAAACTGATAGCCGTTTTCTTCCGAAACAGATACCCCAAATGGATAAGCTTCGGCAGGAATGTCGTGATAATAGTAATTGCCAAAGAAATTACTGTATTCTTTAATTTTTTTCTTTTCATAAGTTGCTGAAGTTACAGTATATACGGCTTCAGGAATAAGTCCGTAGTAGGATAAGGCGTATTCAAAAGATATATAGGAAGGACCGTGGATAGCACCAGCCATAAGATGTGCAGGAACAGTTTTATCATCCTGATACAGCCCGCGGACAAGAGAAATTATTTCTCCGGATTTTTTCATTCTCATTATCCTTCCTGCCGGATCACTGTAATTATTTAACTTTTGCGATAACATGGATGCAGAAAAAATCATTATTTTCACCTCTTAATTGTATTATACACAATTTGCTGGAGAAAATCAATGTTTTTTCTTGTGCTTTATAAGAAAAAACAGATCGTGCAGCTGACAGATGGCCTGTACAAAAAATAAACGAATAAAATAACATAGCCCTTTTATGGTACATACGATATGCTATAATAAAATCACAGAAGCGAGAGCTTCATAATTCAAGACACCAGCAGCAAACTTGTTTTTCATTTTCTGAAAGTAAAGACAAACGGTGTCTTGTAACTCAAAGGTGCATACAGCAACACTTTAAGATTTTTCACAACTGATGAAGTAAGCTAATCTACGCACCTTGTTCATCTTTACGACACAAGCAGCAAATACATTTTTTGATTCTGAATCATTATCACCAAAATCGTGTCGTGTACAATTTAAGGCACTCACAGCAACTGATTATTTTGAATTCTAATCCCAAAAGAACAGTGATCATTAAGTGCCTTGTAAACTTTTGAGACACATACAGCAAACTTATCTTTTCAAACGTATGAAAGAAAAAAGATGTGTCTTGTTTCATCCGAAAATCCGACAGCATTTTTCTGATAATCACAAACCGACATTTATACGGAGGAGAATATATTTCTAAAAATCAGGAGGGCGACAATGCGAAACATCAATAAAATCCGCGGATGTCTGACAGGCGGGGCTGCCGGGGATGCACTGGGGTATGCAGTGGAATTTCTGACCAAAGATAAGATCTTTTCAATGTACGGAAAAAAGGGTATAACAGAGTATTCACTCAGAAACGGTATAGCAATAATTTCTGATGATACACAGATGACTTTGTTTACTGCAAACGGATTACTGATCGCAGATGGCAGGGACTACGTTGATTGTATCAGAGAAATGTATAAGTGCTGGTACAGAACGCAGACGGAATCATATCCTCTGCCGGATAAAACAGAATCGTTCCTTACGGATATCCCTGAACTTTTCAACAAGCGTTCTCCGGGTATGACATGTATGACCGAAATAAAGGACGGTGCAAAAGGAACAGTCAAAGATCCGGTAAACGACAGCAAAGGTTGCGGAGGAGTTATGCGTGTGGCACCAGTTGGATTGTATTTCAGCGATACAGAAACGACTTATGACCAGTCGGATATGATCGCAGCGGAAGCAGCTGCTCTGACACATGGCCATGAGCTCGGTTATATTCCTGCGTCAGCACTCGCTCATATCGTCAGACTGGTTACTGAAAGCGATATCCCTATAAAAGATGCAGTCAGAGAGTCGATCGAAGCTGTAGAAAAACTGTTTCCGGATGCTGAAACTCTGAGTGAATTTACAGAGTTAATGCAGGAAGCTGTGACGCTCTCGGAGACGGAAACAGATGATCTGGAGGCCATATACCAGCTTGGCGACGGATGGGTTGCAGAAGAAACACTTGCCATTGCCGTTTACTGTGCTTTGAAGTACAAAGATGACTTTGACAAGGCTATTATCGCTTCAGTAAATCACGACGGCGACAGCGATTCCACAGGTGCGGTCTGCGGTAATATTCTCGGAGCGTATCTCGGCTATGATGCGATTCCTCAGAAATACAAGGATAGCCTTGAACTGCATGACCTGATCCTGCAGTTATCTGATGATCTTTGCAAAAAATAAAAGAATAAAATAACATAGCCCTTTTATGGTACATACGATGTGCTATAATAAAATCACAGAAGCGAGAGCTTCATAATACAAG
>JAGDDO010000545.1 GCA_017848205.1 Oscillospiraceae bacterium
GAAGTGCTTCAGGATGTCCGATAAGTGCACGGGCAAGGGATGCTCTCTGGCACATACCGCCTGAAAGCTGATGCGGGAATGACTTTTCAAATCCCTTAAGTCCGACCAGCTCGATGAACTCATTTACGTCATTCTTTCTCTCCTTGAAGAGCTTGCGCACCTTAAGTCCGAAAGAGATGTTGTCGTAGATGTTGAGCCACGGGAAAAGATTCGGGTCCTGGAAAACCAGCCCTCTGTCATGGTCAGGACGTGTTACTTTTTTATCGCCTAAATAAACTGCTCCTTCTGTAGGAGTGTCAAGTCCGGCAAGCAGACGAAGCATGGTAGACTTTCCGCATCCGGAAGGACCGATAAGGCATACGAAGCTGCCTTTTTCTATTTCAAGATCAACGCCGCCGAGGGCGATAACGGTTTCTCCTTCAAGTGTAGTGAAGGACTTCTTTACACCGTCGAATTTTATTGCTCCTACCATTTTATCACGCCCTTCTGCCATCCGAGTACTCTGTCACGTATTTTGAAAAGAATTGTTATTATAAGATAGAAAAGTGCCGCAATAACTATCAGTCCTGCGTATACGTTTGAGTAAGCCATCATTTCCTTCTGCCAGTTTACGTACCAGCCGATACCGTACTTTGCGCCGATCATTTCAGCAGTCATAAGTGCAACGAATGATCCGCATATACCGTTGAACAGTCCGAGGAAGATGCTCGGCATTGCGGCAGGCACACCTATTTTAAATATTTTATGAATGTTCTTTGCACCGAGTGTGGATGAAACTTCAAAGTAGGAATTCTTTACGTTTGAAATACCGCTCGAAGTAAGCACAACTGTCGGGAACCATACTGAAATACCTATGATGAAAGCACTTGCGCTGCTTGCCTTTGCAAATACAACAAGCAGGATAGGTATCCAGGCTGTTGACGGAATAGGACCGAGAATCCTGATGATCGGATTGATCCAGTAGGCAGCAGTTTTGCTGAAACCAACTGCAATACCCATGAAGAAGCCGATTATAAGTCCGCCGAAAACGCCCTTGAAAAGGAGCTGCATTGAGAATGCAATACATTTTCCGATAAGCTCTCTGTCCTCGACCAGTGTTCCGAACACGCGGTCAAGTGCCGGAAAATAGAGAACAGGAAGAAGAGCTGTTTTTACTGTAAGTATGTTGAGAATATTGAAGAAAAGAATTACACCGGCAAGGAAAAGCGCACGGTAAAACAGCGGATTGTCCGCTTTCTTTTTCTTCTTTTTGTTTACTGCGTTTCCGATGAGCGCACCTGCATAGTAGATCACCGTTACGATAATTACCAGATATGCAAAGTACGGATGTGCCGATTTCTGATGCAGCGATGAATCAGGAACACCAAACGCAACAGCGACTGCTGCAGCTGCAGAGATCAGCGGAAGCAGCCCATTTATTTTTTTCATTGAACATTACCCCTTATTTTCTTTCTGTATCTGCTGTGTCGGCACCCGGAGAAAGCTTTGATCTGTCGATCTCAGCACCTACAGGAGCGTGAAGCAGCTTCTTGTAGTATGCTCTTGACTGATAAAGAGCACCAGCCGGATTGTGAGCAAGCAGTCTGTCTTTTGTTATGAGAGTTGTTGTAAGTCCCTTTGCGTATTTGTAGAAAAGGCTGTCGTGTCCTACGCAGAGACCAACTACAACGTTAAGGTCAACCTTGGCCTTGGCAAGAAGCTTTGCCTGCATTATAGGGTTACACATTACAGGACCTGTGATACATGTGTATTCTTCCCTTACACCGATATCCACCTTGTTCTGTGAACCGACCTTACAGCTGATGCCGTAAACTTCAAAACCGTTGAGTCTGAGGATACGTGCAAAAATTCTGCTTTCCTCGATAAGGCCTACACAGGTAGCAATACCGATCTTCTTTGCACCTATACGTCTTGCAAATTCAATGATCTCCTCAACTCTTGTGTACTTGCCGTAGAATTCGCCTTCGATCTCGGCAGCTATAACTGCTACCTTTTTATTGATCCTGCTTTTTTCATAAAGAGCAGCAACTTCATTTATTTCCTCTTCAGTAAGTTCAGCTGTCGGACAGAATTCAGGATATTTGCCCTTTCTTGTAAGACAGTTCATTACGCCGCAGTCTGCGCAGCTCATACAGGTATTTTCTTTAGCCATGATATATTCTCCTTTTTAATAAATATAACGAAACACTGATAAAGCCGGACGGGAAGACCGCGGGGCTCCGCCCCGTCCCCCGCGCTGATTTACAAATCAGCGTTTCTGTAATTATACGTTTTCCGGTGATCTGTCTCCCAGATCTATCACCCTGTCCGCGCTTTCAAGAAGCATCGGATCGTGTGATGCAGCCAGAACTGTTGTTCCGCTGCTGTTTACTTCCTTAAGCATATCTCTGACTATTTCGGCACTTTCCCTGTCGAGATTTGATGTCGGTTCGTCAGCGATTATTATTTCAGGTTCTGTGACAAGAACTCTTGCAAGCATTACTCTTCTGTATTCCCCGCCGGATATCTGTGACGGATATGATCCGAGAAGAGATGTGAGTGAAAGCCTTTCAGCGATCTCCTCTGCATGTTTTTTATCGGGTTTCTTCTTTGTCGAATATGCAGGGAACAGAATGTTCTGCCAGACGGTCAGTTCAGGAAGAAGAGCATTCTTCTGCATCATGTACCCGATAACACCGCCACGGAGAGCTGTTCGCTCCTTTTCGGAAAGTTTCGAAATATC
>JAGDDO010000058.1 GCA_017848205.1 Oscillospiraceae bacterium
GATCTTTACTGTATCTGCAAGCTTGTTGATACCAGCCTGAAGTGCTTTTCTGGCGTCTTCGCCGTAAATAATATCCTTTGCCATAACTATTACTCCTTTATATATGTTTTGTATTATTTCTTTTCATTAAACAGTGATTCTTCCGCAGTTCCCTGTTTTTATTCAACGATAGCGAGGATGTCTTCCTGTCTGAGGATAGTGTATTCAACGCCGTCAACCTTAACTTCTGTTCCTGAGTACTTGCTTGTAAGTACCTTGTCGCCAGGCTTAACGTACATTTCAACCTTGTTTCCGTCAACTACTCCGCCCGGGCCAACAGCTACTACCTCTGATACCTGTGGTTTTTCCTTTGCTGAGCCTGTAAGAATGATGCCGCTCTTTGTTGTTTCCTCTGCTTCAGTAAGTTTAAAAACTACTCTGTCTGCAAGTGGTTTGATTGTCATAATATATTTCCTCCTTAAAACTTTTCAGGATAACTGATTATAATTATTAGCACTCCTTATCTTTGAGTGCTAATTATATTTTACCAACTTATAATAAAAAATCAAGGGTTTTAAGCGATTTTCCCGAAACTTTGTGGAAATGCTTTGACTATTCCACAGTCCCACATGTTATTTATGCATTTCACATAAATATCTATGTTTGATAAAAGTATGTTAAATTTTTATTAATTTTCACGTAATAATTTGTTCACAATTCAGCTTGTACACATCAATTTAATATTGTATAATAAATCTATAAGTAAAATCAGTAAACGGACCCGTTCCCTGTCCCCCCATCAGAGAGCGGAATTTCAGTACATTATTAAGGAAACGCCTATCTTAAAACAGTTTCCTTATTTCAGGCAAAGGAGATGATGCAGAATGTCACTGGGCAAAGTCCTCATAATAGATGACGATAAAAACACCTGCAGTATACTCAAAACCGCTCTTGAAAAAGACGGAAACACCGTGATCTTCGCGCACGACGGCGAAAACGCCATGATAACATTCCGTGCGGTGAAGACCGACTTCATACTGCTGGACGTGGCAGTTCCCGGATCTGACGGCTGGCAGCTCTGCAAGGAAATAAGAAAAAAGTCTTCGGTACCGCTTATAATAATCACTTCACGAAGCGACACATTTGACAAGGTACTCGGTCTGGAACTCGGAGCAGACGACTACATCACAAAACCTTTCGATATAAAGGAAGTAATGGCAAGGATCAAAGCCGTGCACCGCAGGACAAGCTTTTCCGGACACAGCGACAACAAGGAAGTTTCACACGACAAGCTTACCGTAAACCTCTCGCAGTACGAGCTCAAGGTAAACGGCATTGTAAGGGAAGCACCTCCGAAGGAACTCGAACTTCTTTACTTCCTTGCTTCAAATCCGAACAGAGTATACACACGCGACCAGCTTCTCGACGAAGTCTGGGGATTTGAATACTACGGCGATTCAAGAACAGTGGACGTACATATTAAAAGACTGCGCGAAAAACTTGAAGGCACCTCGGACAAGTGGTCTCTCAAAACCGTATGGGGCGTAGGCTACAAATTTGAAACAGAAAACGAAGAACCAGCTTAGGAAACAAACAGCAGAACGACGAAAGGGCACAAATGGATCATTTTGAAAACAGCATTGCAGCAGACGCCGGAGAAAACAAAGATACAGTCAGCTCACCGGAGAATGTTTTTGAAAAGGAACTTCTGATATACGACGCAGAAAAGTTTCTCTGTTCCACTGACTATAAAAACAGAATGAACGAAAAGGAAGAACGGACTCCCAGACCGGCGGCTTTTCTGGCAGCCTGTGCTGTTTTTCTGATACTCGTTTTTGCAGTGTACTGTATCATTGCACAGGCATTCAGACTGAAGGAAGGTTTTTACTCACCGGGCAGCAGGACCACGGTCATACTCGGACTCAACGACCGTCCGGACAAGGACGAGGATCTTAAGGACAGTTCGGGAAAGTATACGTCATCCGGCATATGTCAGGTGGTAGGCCCGTCAGTAGTTGAAGTACTTATCTATGAAAATAATCTTGCCGTACCTTCCGGCTCAGGCTCCGGTATCATCCTTTCCGGAGACGGATACATCGCTACGAACGCCCATGTAATACAGGCCGGCAAAACAACAAAAGTTGTTCTGACCGACAAATCAGTATTCACAGCCAGGGTGATCGGCTATGATGCCAAAACAGATCTGGGCGTACTGAAAATAGAACCGGGCGACAAAAAACTCACGGTCGCTGAATTCGGCAACTCTGATGACGTCATTCAGGGCGAACCGGTAATGGCTATCGGCAATCCGGGAGGACTCCACGGAAGTATTTCCGGAGGCTATGTTTCCGGTATAAACCGAATGATACGTGCTGACCAGACCGGTCACGAAATGAACTGCATACAGACAGACGCAGCAATAAGTCCGGGAAACTCCGGCGGTGCGCTTGTAAACATGTACGGTCAGGTCATAGGAATAACCTCATCAAAATACGTAAGCTCAAGCTATGAAGGTCTCGGATTTGCAATAGCGATAAACGACGCAAAACCGATCATAGAGGAACTTATTGCAAACGGATTTATAAGCGGACGTTTTAAAGTCGGCATAAGCTTCTACGAGATCACAAGCGAACAGTCCTCTGCTTCCGGTCTTCCGGAAGGACTGCTCATCGAAACTCTGGATGAAGAGTGTGACATATCAAAATCAGGTCTTCAGCCGAAGGATATTATAGTTGAGATAGAAAACATAAGAGTCAACAACTACGACTCCTTCATGGAAGCTCTTGAAAAGCGCGGCAAAAAGGCCGGTGACAAGGTACATGCAAAAGCAGTACGTGTTGATGAAAAGGATCATTCAAAGAGAGAGACAATAGATTTTGAATTCACTCTGGTTGAAGATACATCCGGAAATTATTAAGGAAACACTGATTTTAAAAGAGCCGCCCCGGCACTGCCGGGGCGGCTCGTATTATTATTCTTCTTTTTCCGAATTTATCATCTGATAAAGCTCGCTTTTCTTATACCCTGTTTCTTTTGCTACTTTCTTGCATGCAGTTATCGTCTTTTCGCCTTCATCCACAATCCGGCGAACCATGTCGAGGGCAAGTTCAATAGTACACTCCGGTTCGTCCGACTCCGGTTTTCCTTCTATAACAAGAACATATTCGCCCTTCGGGGATTTTTCCGAGTAGTATTCTATAGCACCGGACAGCGTTGTGCGGATGACCTCCTCGTACACTTTGGTAAGCTCCCTGCACAGAGAGATCCGTCTGTCGCCGAAGTATTCAAGCATATCTTCCAGCGTTGAAACGAGCTTGTGCGGAGCCTCGTAGAATATCATGGTGTTTTTGTTGTTCCGCACTTCTTCCAGATGCTCGATGCGCTGCTTGCGCGTAACTGAAAGAAATCCTTCAAAGGAAAATCTCGATGTGGAAAGTCCGGAAACGGCAAGGGCGGAAACAACGGCGCTCGGTCCCGGTATAACTTTCACGGGAACATCGTTCTCATAGCACATTTTCACCAGATCTTCGCCCGGATCAGATATGCACGGCATTCCGGCATCCGTCACCACGGCAGCCGTTTCGCCTTCGACAAGTCGTTTTATTATAGTCTCC
>JAGDDO010000546.1 GCA_017848205.1 Oscillospiraceae bacterium
CATTTGAAAAAGTGCAGTGATCCATGCATCTGTAACGCTGCGGCCTTCCGGCAGGATAGACAAACAGTGAGTTTTCCGGCACTCTGATATCCCTGCCGTCTATATTGAACACTGCTCCGGAACGCAGAAGAATAAGCAGATTATCCCCGCTGCCTTCCGGTCTGTCTATATTGAAATCACTGTCATGAGTATGGTTGAATCCGGCGTTGATGATCTTCATGAATAAACCAGCCTTTCCGTTAAACATCTTTAGTTGTATTATAGACTAAATACGGGCGTGCTGTCAATAAACATCTGCTGTTACCGATTATAACTTTCCGGTATAGCTTATCTCATAAAATAAGACCGTTTTCACTTGTAAAGCTTTAATTTTTGGATTATAATAGAACAGTGACAACCACATTTAAGGAAGTGCATTATTTGAAAAAACTTTTTAAATACCTTGACGGGTATAGAAAATACCTGGTGTTAGGACCTTTCTTCAAGCTCCTTGAAGCAATATTTGAAGTTACAGTGCCGCTTGTCACTGCCAAGATCATTGACAACGGTATAGCACGCGGCGACACCGGATACATCAGAAAAATGAGTATGGTAATAATCCTTCTCGGATTTGCCGGATTTTCATTTGCGGTAACATGTCAGTACTTTGCAGCAAAATGCGCATTCGGATTCGGCACCGCGCTTCGAAGTGCTCTGTACAGACACATCGGATCATTTTCGAGAACAGAGACCGACAGACTGGGACCCGCCACACTCACAAACAGACTGATAAACGACACGAATGCAGTCCAGACCGGAGTAAACATGGCGATCCGTCTCGGCACCCGTGCTCCTTTTCTTATAATCGGTGCCATTGTAATGGCAATGAGCAGGGACGTTAAGCTGTCGCTTATTTTTATCGCCGCAGCTCCTGTCATAGCTTTTATCATATGGAAAGTAATGAGCACAACTGTTCCTATGTACAGACAGAACCAGAAAAGGCTTGACCGCATAGCACTCCTGACCGGTGAAAGTCTGGAAGGAATAAGAGTAATACGTGCATTCTCAAAACAGGAAAATGAAAACCGTGATTTCAGGGAAGCTTCTGACGATCTGAGCAGGCACGCCATAATTGCCGGAAAAATTTCAGCAGTTCTCAATCCGCTCACCTTCTCGGCAGTCAGTCTGGCGACAGTTTTCATCATCTGGTTCGGAGGTATAAGGGTAAACACCGGATTTCTCACACAGGGTGACATTACGGCTTTTGTAAGCTACATGACACAGATATCTCTTGCACTCGTAGTTCTTGCCAGTCTTATCGGACATTTCAACAAGTCACTTTCCGGTGCGGGAAGAATAGCTGATATCTTCTCGATGCATTCATCCATGACCGACGGCACAGAAAGCATCACCGAAAATGACAGTCCTCTGATCGAATTCGACAATGTAAGTTTCAGGTACGACGGTGCATCGGAGGATTCACTGACCGGCATCTCCTTTACGCTGCAGAAAGGACAGTCCCTCGGTATAATCGGCGGTACCGGAAGCGGAAAATCCACCATAGCTTCACTCATCCCCCGCTTTTACGATGTAACCGGCGGTGAAATACGCATATACGGCAGGAACATTAAGGAATACAGACTTTCCGAACTGCGAAAATTCGTCGTTTCCGTACCGCAGAAAGCAGCTCTTGTATCAGGAACAGTTGCTGAAAACATACGCATGGGCAAACCTGATGCCTCGGACGAGGAAGTAATAAACGCCCTTAAAACCGCGCAGGCATGGGAGTTTATAAGCAAGCTTCCGAACGGCATCAACTCACCGGTGCAGCAGTTCGGACGAAACTTTTCAGGTGGTCAGAAACAGAGGCTTACTATTGCAAGAGCACTGGTATCAAAGCCTTCCGTACTGATACTCGACGACAGCACAAGCGCCCTTGACATGCAGACAGATCTGCTTCTCAGAAAAGCCATTGCGGAAGATCTGAAGGAGACTGCCGTGATAATGATATCACAGCGTGCGACCTCACTGAAAAACTCCGATCTGATACTTGTTATGGAAGACGGTCAGTGCGAAGGTTCAGGCAGAAATGAAGAGCTTGAAAACTCATCACCTGTTTACCGCGAAATAATCGAAATACAGAAGGCGGGTGAATAAAAAATGAAAACAATGAAAAGAATAATTTCATATACCGCTTCTTACAGAAAGCACTTCGTGCTTGCGGTCGTTTTCGCCGTCATCGGGGTGGCAGGTTCACTCTTAGTTCCTATTCTCACCGGCCGTGCCATAGACTTTATTCGCGGAAAAAACGATGTGGATTCCGGAGCTCTGATCCGTATTCTCACCATTCTTGCTGCATCAGCTGCCGTAAGCAGCATTTCACAGTGGATAATGGCAAGGAACTCAAATATCCTGTCAAGCCTCACTGCCCGCGACATACGCATACAGTATCTTGAAAAACTGAACCGCGTACCGGTAAGCTTTGTCGACAAAAACGCACGCGGCGATCTTATCAGCCGTGCGTCAGTCGATATTGAAACTGTTTCCGATGCCCTTACCCAGGGATTTACCCAGTTTCTGACCGGCATAGTTACGATAGCCGGAACTCTGATATTCATGTTGTACATCGACTTTAAAATAGCGCTTATCGTCATCGTGCTTACTCCGCTTTCTCTTGCCGCAGCGTGGATAATAACCCGCCTTTCACACAACGCATTCACCGAACAGTCATCTGTACGCGGCAGTCTTTCCGGATTTGCTGATGAAATGATAAAAAACCAGAACATTGTGGAAGCGTTCAACTACACACCGCTGGCAGAAAAAAGATTCGATGAGATAAACAGCCGTTTCGGTTCAGCCGGACTGAAGGCTACATTTATTTCTTCCGTTTCCAATCCGCTGACCCGATTCATAAACGGCATCATCTACGCACTTGTGGGAATGTTCGGTGCTCTCAGCGTCGTAAACGGACGTATAACGGTTGGTACTCTCGTAAGTTTTCTGTCATATGCAAACCAGTACACCAAACCTTTCAACGAGATATCGGGCGTAATTTCCGAGCTTCAGAACGCTCTTGCATCGGCTGAACGTGTATTTGCCGTTATCGACTCAGAAGATGAGGAACCTGATGAAGGAAAACCTCTGCTTGAAGATCCTGACGGTTCAGTGCTGTTTGACAATATCAGCTTTTCATACGTACCGGAAAAGCCGCTGCTCACTGATATAACCATCGACGTAAAACCCGGTCAGCGTGTTGCCATCGTAGGTCCAACCGGATGCGGCAAGACAACCCTTATCAATCTTATAATGAGATTTTATGACACCACAGACGGAAGCGTTGTCATTTCAGGGAAAAATGTCCGCGACGTTACCCGTGACAGTCTGCGTTCCTGCTTCGGCATGGAGCTTCAGGAAACCTGGCTTTTTAACGGCACCATACGCGAGAACATATCCTACGGCAAACCGGATGCCACCGAAGAAGAGATAATAAAAGCCGCTAAGCCAGCACACGCTCACAGCTTTATCAAACGTCTTCCGGAAGGATATGACACCGTCATCGGCGAAAACGGCGGAAGTCTTTCGCAGGGACAGAAACAGCTGCTCACCATTGCAAGAATAATGCTCACCGATCCGCCTATGCTCATCCTTGACGAAGCCACAAGTAACATAGATATCCGTACCGAAGTAAAGATCCAGAAAGCCTTCGAGGAACTTATGAAAGGCAAAACAAGCTTCATAATCGCCCACAGACTTTCAACTATCAGGAACACGGACATGATACTGGTAATGCGCGACGGAAACATCGTCGAGCACGGCGACCACAAAGCCCTGATGGCTCAGAACGGCTTCTACAGAAAGCTTTACGAGGCAGCATCTGCGTGCAAATAAAACAGAACAGCCCGCTTTACGGTTTTAGTTTTCGTAAAGCGGGCTGCTTTTTATCTTTTTAATGCGAAGCAGTTATGAACTGCTCCGGATCAACGGCGTTTGATACAGACCATTCAAAAGGCCATTTACGTACTTCAAGATGCAGTTTCGGCTGATCAGCCTTTCCGGTTGCGCCGACATATCCTATGGTCTCACCAGCTGTAACCTTCTGCATCTCGCTTACAGTTACAGAGCCAAGGTGAGCATAAAGTGTACCGTACTTACCATCATTATGCATTATGAGAACATAGTTGCCATACCCTCCGCCGCATTCACAGTCATTCTTTGCCTGGTTATGCGTACATGTGTCAAATACTTTGAACACTACACCGTCAGCTGCTGCCGTGACTTCTTTTCCTGATATATCATCTGTTTCAGTTCCGGTGATGTCAATACCTTTATGTCCTGCAGGCTCCATCCATGTTTCAGTTCCGGTGATGTCAATACCTTTATGTCCTACAGGCTCCATCCACCTGCTTGTAATTACTCCGTATCCGCCGGCAACAGGCCAGTTGAAGCTGTATTCTTCCCCGACATTATCCGGACCTTCATCAGACTGCGTGATCAGTGTTTCAGCATTGTCTGCATTTTCAGTTTGTTCTGTGACTTTTTCAGTTTGCTCTGTGATTTTTTCATCACGTTCTTTATCTTCTGCTGTCATCATACTTCTGCTTTCGGATTTTTCTGCAGGAACATCAGTAACTTCTCCGTCAGACGAAGCGTTTTTTTCATTCATCAGGGATTCAGCCGGTTCAGTGATCATTTCCTTTATCGTTTCCGGCAATCCGGAAACATCGGTTATATCTGTAACTATATCTGTTACAGTACTGGTCTCGGTTTGTGTTTCCGTAAATGCAGCAGTCGTCGTCAGTTCTGTTACAGATGTAACCGGCAAATCAGTCAGTTTATCTTCCGGTATCTCTCCGCGCCCATTTTTATACATAAAATTTCCAAGTATCCCACAGACAAATAATATACATGCCGCCGCAGGGACTGCATACTGCCATCTGATCTTTCTCCTTTCTTCCACTACGCTCATCTGTTTCTCGTGTATATTCCCGGATGTTTTTTGGGTGCCGGAATTATCGGCATGAACATCCGTTTCTTTTTTCCTCATTAGTTTTTCTTTACTCATCTTTAAGATCCTCTCTTTTTCAGCGGCACTGAGAACCGGTACTTCAGAAAGGAGCTCCACCGTTTTGTCATCAGCATTTACAAGCATATCAAACTCCTGATCCTTATTCATAATCTGCATCTCCTTTTCTGTATACGATACCAGTCGCAGCCAGTGATTTTTTCAGTTTTCCTAGCGCTCTTGAAGCACGCATACGAACTGTCGAAGCCTTCATTGACAGCAATTCCGCTATCTCGGCCGATGAACGCTGATAATAATACTTCTGAAGAATTATAACTGAATCAGGTCTGCCAAGTTCTTCAATTTTCCCCATCAGTATACGGCTGACCTCTTTATTGTCTGACTCTGTCTCGATATTCTCCTCCGATCTTATCAGTGCAAGGAGCTCATCTGAATCATCAGACTGATGAAGCCTTCCGCCGGCTAACCTGTAAAATGCATTTATAGCACGCCGCTTTGCCACTGTACCAATATAGCCTTTTAAATCACCACTGTGATCATCCGGCTTTAATCCGAAAAATATATCCGCAAAAATATCGCTGACACATTCCTCAATATCAGCACGTGATGCTGTACTTCTGAGTTTATTGAATACTATAGCATAAACATAATCACAGTAATTGTCAAACAGCATACTGTAAGCTTTATCAGGAGATTCTTCATAAAGTTCCTGATATTCATGTCCTGTCATTACAATTCCTCCTGTCCCGAAAGAGTTCCATGGATTCTTCTTTCATTTATACATTCAGTTAAAACACTGCATCTGTCACACATTTTCAAAAAAGCAGATAAAAATTTCGTTCATATGGTATCCACTGCGATGCAGCGGATATATAATTACTGCCGCCCGGATAGGCGGCAGTTACCTTTATTTAATTTTTTACGTACAGTCAACGAAAAAGCCGTCTGAACATATAATTCAGACGGCTTTTGATTTGGTTGCGGGAGCTGGATTTGAACCAACGACCTTCGGGTTATGAGCCCGACGAGCTACCGAGCTGCTCCATCCCGCGTTCTCGACCGTTATCTATTATACCACTTTCAGAGAGCCATGTCAACAGTTTTTTGATTACACATCTGACAGATTTTGCAGTGCAAAAAAGAAGATTTTTGTATTCATTATTCAGA
>JAGDDO010000547.1 GCA_017848205.1 Oscillospiraceae bacterium
ATAACAGATTCAACAGAAAATTGCAACCTTGACTCATAAAGCATGGACAAAATCATTTACTTGTGCTATAATATGATTTATCATAAAACATTCTACCGGCCGATTCACGGTAACAGTGTTCTGCTCACAAAGCATTCCATACCTCTTCCCGCCGGTCAGATTTTCCTTATTTTTTCCCATAAACACAACAGGTAAAATATATGAAACAGAAAAACATTAAAAAGAAAATCTTTTCGGGGACAGCTTTTCTGATAGCTTTAATGATTTTTTTGGCGGAACCGTTCTGCGTTAATGTTTCGGGGGAGCAGTCTGAAAGCACATATTCGCCCCTGGTATTCTATGATTTTGAGGAAAAAGACGAACTTAACGACTGGCATCCTATTGTCGGAAGCATAAGAATGCAGGCAGACAGCAGCAATGCTTACTCCGGCAGCAGCTCACTCAAAGTCGATGACCGCGCGACCTGTTTTGACGGTCCCGCCCTTGACATAACCGACATTATCGATCCCGGAACGAAATACAAAATAATCTTCAAGTGCATGTACAAAGGTACCAACACAGATTACATACGTGTTTCCGTCAGAAAATCATTTTCCGGCGGTGACGAACGCTTTGAAAATCTTCACTGGCTCAAAGACATTGAAATGGATAAATGGATAGACGGAGAAGCTGATCTCTTCCTTTCAGAAAACGTAGCTAAACTTGAACTTTACTTTGAGTCCGGCAGCCGTGATTCAACGATCTGGCTGGATGATATCAGCATCATAAAAGAAGGCGTCTCTGATATGGCTTCCGAACCTAAACTCAAACCTGAAGGGACTACCTTATATGATTTCGAAAAAGACATCGATCCCGCTTTCTCAGCTCTTCGCAGTGCCGGCCTGATCCGTTCGGAAGATGCTGCATTCAAAGGAGATCACTCTCTCAGGATCTGCGGCAGACGTGACAGCCGTGACGGTGTCTCCATTGATATTTCACCTTTAAAGAAAAACACTCCGTACCGGTGCAATGTACAGATACTGTTTGCAGCGGCTCATCTTGAAAAGGAACAATTTTCAATTTACCTGCAGTATCATACAAGCGAAACATCCTACACCGATATAGCCGTGGTCCCGTCTCATGAAGCGCACTCAGGAAGCTGGTCGGCATTCGGCGGCATATTTACTGTACCTGAAGAAGCCGTCGATCCGGTTCTGTACATCACTTCAGTGAAGCCAAAGGACGAACTGAAATACAAACACGTTGATTTTTTCCTTGACGACGTTATCATAACTGATGATCTCAAAACCGCTGCTGACAAACTGCAGTCACACAAACATGTAAAACTTCTCATTTACGCAGGTATTCCGTCTGCAGTAATTATTACAACAGCCATAGTCATGCTGATAAACAGCCGCAGGCTGAAACGCAAGGTAAAGGAAGCCTCAAAGGATTCAATGACCGGAGCATACAACAGAAACACTTACGAACAGCGCCTGCTGCAGTTAAGTGCCAAGCCTGAAAAATGCAAAAAGCTGTTCTTTGCAGTGTGTGACGTAAACGGACTGAAGTACATAAACGACAATTTCGGACATCAGACCGGAGACCACTGCATTATAAAGTGTGCGCATCTGCTTATCAGCGTAATGGGCAGGCACAAAGGCAAAGTCTACAGAACAGGCGGCGATGAATTCGTCTGCATTGCTCCCGAAGATTTTAAGTCCGATCTGAAACAGACACTTGAAAACGAAGAAAATTCTTTCACGGACTATCCTTTCGCTGTTGCAGCAGGAGCTTCATCATACTCTCCTTACGAAGACGGCGAAAAGCCTGATATAAAGGAAATTATTACCCGATGTGACAAGGAAATGTACCTCGATAAAAAGCGAAAGCAGAACAAAAAAATACAAAATTAAACCAATACGCAAAAACTGCAAAAAAAACAGTTTATTTACGCGTCGTTTTCTTTTATTATGTATATAGACATAATCAATAAAAAATGTTATACTATATGAATAGGATTATAGTTA
>JAGDDO010000548.1 GCA_017848205.1 Oscillospiraceae bacterium
AGTACGACGGAACAGTCGATCTTTCAGACCTTGCAAAGCTCAGACAGTACCTTTCAAAGAAAATCACAAAGATCGGTAAATAACAGTGAACGCATAATAATAAACGAAAAAAACACAGGGCTCCGCCTGCCGGAGTTCCTGTGTTTTTTCTCTTCATACAGAAATACTGTGAGGCCGTATTTCCGTCTCATGCAAAACCTGCACACCTTTTAACACAGAATGCAAAAAGGGCAGGCCGTGCGGCCTGCCCTCAGGTTTTATATGAGAATTATAAAATCCTTACTGGATCTCGCTGTGGAACTGCTGGAGTGACTTGACTGAGTCAGCGCCTCTGCTCTTTACAGCCTTTATACCTTCAACTGTAGCCTTTGCAGCTGCAATTGTTGTAACGTAGAATACTCTCTTGCGGATAGCGCTCTTTCTGATGTAAGAGTCATCTTCCATACCCTTCTTGTTGTCAGGTGTGTTGATAACAATGTCTATCTCGCCGTTTGTTATAGCATCGAGGATATTCGGACGGCCCTGCTGGAGCTTGAATATCTTTTCAGCCTTTATGCCATTTTCAGTGAGAAGTGAATATGTACCTGCTGTAGCCTTGATCTTAAAGCCGAGTTCTTCGAAGTCCTTTGCAATCTGGATGATCTCAGGCTTGTCGCCGTCGTTGATACTTATAAGAACTGTGCCTGAAAGTGCGATCTTTGTCTGTGTAGCTTCCTGAGCCTTGTAGTAAGCTTCACCGAAGTTGTCTGAAATACCGAGAACTTCACCTGTTGAACGCATTTCCGGTCCGAGGAGCGGGTCAACTTCAGGGAACATGTTGAACGGGAACACAGCTTCCTTTACACCGTAGTGGTTGAACTTCTTGTCCTTAAGTTCCGGTACCGGTGAAGGATTGCCTGTAATAGGAGAAGTGATTATCTGTGTTGCGAGCTTTACCATCTGAATGTTGCATACCTTTGAAACGAGCGGTACTGTTCTTGATGCACGCGGGTTGGCTTCGAGAACGTAAACCTTGCCGTTTTCGATGGCATACTGCATGTTCATAAGACCCTTGACGTCCATTTCCTTTGCGATCTTTCTTGTGTATTCCTTGATAGTTGCAACATTTTCAGGAGAAATATTGAGTGAAGGAAGAATACAAGCTGAGTCACCTGAATGGATACCTGCAAGTTCGATGTGTTCCATAACAGCAGGAACGAATACATTTTCACCGTCGCTGATAGCGTCAGCTTCACATTCGAGTGCGTTGTTGAGGAATCTGTCGATGAGGATAGGTCTGTCCGGTGTAACACCAACAGCTGCAGCCATGTAGATCTTCATCTGTTCAGCATCGTGAACGACTTCCATTCCGCGTCCGCCGAGAACGTATGAAGGACGAACCATTACAGGGTAGCCGATCTTTTCAGCGATCTGAAGTGCGTCGTCAACTGTAACAGCCATGCCTGATTCAGACATCGGGATTCCGAGTCTGTCCATCATTTCTCTGAACAGGTCTCTGTCTTCTGCGAAGTCGATAGTTTCAGGTGTTGTACCGAGAATATTTACGCCTGCCTTCTTGAGTGAAGCTGCGAGGTTGAGCGGAGTCTGACCGCCGAACTGAGCAATAACGCCGATAGGCTTTTCCTTTTCGTGGATGGAAAGAACATCTTCAAGTGTGAGCGGATCAAAGTAGAGCTTGTCAGATGTATCGTAGTCAGTTGAAACTGTTTCAGGGTTGCAGTTTACCATTATAGTTTCAAATCCGAGTTCCTTGAGAGCCTTTGCAGCGTGTACGCAGCAGTAGTCGAATTCGATACCCTGACCGATTCTGTTAGGACCTGAACCGAGGATCATGATCTTCTTCTTTGTA
Source organism: Oscillospiraceae bacterium (assembly GCA_017848205.1). The sequence continues at coordinate 1,850 of JAGDDO010000548.1, forward strand.
TCAGTAGCAGTACTCTTGTCATCGATGTTGTATGATGAATAGTAGTATGCTGCATTTTCAGTACCGCTTACGTGGATGCCTTCCCATGCCTCTGTTATACCGTATCCAAGTCTCTTTTCACGAACTTCGTCTTCGGAAACTTCAAGGATCTTGGCGAGATATCTGTCTGAGAATCCGTCCTTTTTAGCCTTGAGGAGAGTATCCTTGTCAGGTACCTTGCCCTTGGCTGCGAGAAGTGAGTTTTCTTCGTCAACGAGTTCCTTCATCTGTTCAATGAAGTATTTCTTGATTTTTGTAAGTTCGTGGAGTTCATCTACAGTTGCACCTTTGCGGAGAGCTTCGTACATAATGAACTGACGTTCAGAAGTCGGGATGTGGAGCATGTCGAGGAGCTCTTCCTTTGTCTTTTCTGCAAAGTTCTTTGCAAAGCCAAGACCGTAGCGTCCGTTTTCAAGGCTTCTGATAGCCTTCTGGAATGCTTCCTTGTATGTCTTGCCGATGCTCATTACTTCGCCGACAGCTCTCATCTGTGTTCCGAGCTTGTCTTCCGAGTTCTTGAACTTTTCGAATGCCCAGCGTGCGAACTTGATTACTATATAGTCACCGTCCGGATAGTACTTGTCG
>JAGDDO010000549.1 GCA_017848205.1 Oscillospiraceae bacterium
GCGGCTGACCTTTTTCAGGATACGTGTCTGAGGGCGTTTAAATATTACAGGAATTATGATGAGACGAAGGAATTTGACAAGTGGATATTCAGTATCTGCGTGAACACCTACAGATCGGGACTCAGAAAACTTTACAGGATGAAAAAACTTGATTTTCTTTCTGCAGAGGAACATGACGACTTTTTTGCGGGTATCCCGGATACCGGAAATTCTGCTTCCCGTGAGGAATACAAGGAACTTATAAAGGCTGTAAAGAAACTTCCTGAGAAATTTCATATCGTTATCGTGCTGAGATTTTTCAGCGACTTTACAGAAAAGGATATGGCGAAAATGCTCGGCATACCGGAAGGAACAGTCAAGTCCAGGATCAGCAAGGCTAAAAAACTTCTCAGAAAGGAGATGGAATGTGATGGCTGATAAGAATATAAGCGATGAAAAACTTGAAAGCATGCTTCGTGATCTGTACGGAACGAAACTCTCTGAAGATGAACTTTTTCACGAAGATCTTTCCGCTGAAATGAACATAAAGATCAGCGAAAGCAGTAAGAAAACAAAAATCAGGATATTAAAGAATGCTGTCGTCGCATGCGCGGCTGTGCTTTGTCTGACTGTGCCGTATCATTTCCTTTCAGGGCTTGGAAAAGGCGATAAAGTAGTTTTTGATTCTGAAATATCTGATAATGCGTATGATATTTCAGCTGACCTTGATAAGCTAAGCGACCTTACCGGTGAAGATCTGCGTTCCTTTGACTTTGAAGTCATCACTCTGAAAAGCAGTTCTTACTACAGAAAGGTATCCGAAGGAGATGCGGGTGATGAGAAGGATGTTTTAAGGGAAAGGATTTTCATGGAACTCGGCCTTGTTCCGTATGAAGATACTGAAACAGCGGGAAAAGCCCTTTTCATCCGCACGATAAATGACGGAAGCAGAACAGTTTACACAAGGCAGGCGTATCTTGTTGAATACGGCCGTGACGGAGAGATCAGTCTGGAAGCATCAACGACCGAAAAGATATCTGAAGAACAGAACCTGATAATCACATCTTCAGATGTTTTTAAAGGTTTCGATAATGCTGACGGAGGATTCAGAAATCTGGTTTCCAGATTCCAGAGAAAGAATTTCGCTGTAAAATTCGACGGCATCGAGATACGTAAGGAACTCGATACAGATGCAGAGCAAAGCGTGGAAACCGAAAGCATCTGTGCAGTCCTGCTCAAAGAAGGAAAGCTTCAGCCGGTGGCGGTTTATTCACTTGAATATACGGTAGACGGAAAAGCCCTTTCCGGTGAAAAAATGCCGGAGCAGATAACCGCAGAATATTCCGGCGGCATCACTTCCTACAGCGCTGTTCTTGCCTACGACTGTACGTATAAAAATTCCCTCAGAATTAATAATACAGAAAACGACGGGTTATGGAAGTTTTAAATGACAGATAAGAGATATGAAAGGATGACAGAGTGTGAAAAGAAAGATATGTGCATGTATTTCATCACTTCTGATAGCAGCGGTGATGATGAGCGGATGTGCCTTGGAGCTGAATCCGCAGAGTAAAAGTACGGATGAAGGCGTTCAGCCGTTAATGTCTGAGGACGAAAAGATGAAGCAGGCGGCTGAACCGGTAAGTGTTTACTACGAAAGAAAGAAGCTTCTGGACAGTGGTGATTTTGAAGGTTCGGTTCCGCTTGCTGCAAACGGAGACAGCATCTGGTATTACAAGAAGGCAGATATATACGGCTTTTATGAAACTGAAAAAGAAGTAGTTAGTTTCTGCGCTGACGCTGATACCGGTGAAGTTGAATATGATGAACAGCTGAACGTTCCGGCAGAAAACTATCTCAGACGTGATGATGAAAAAGTGGTTTACTGGTTTGTAAAAGACGATAAATACACGCTGAATTCCCTTGATCTGAAAAGCGGAAAAACAGAAACAGTCGATCTTGATGACACGCCGCATTATACCGGAACAGATGACGCTGGTAATATTTACATCTATTCTGTTTCCGGTGGCGGTCTTACGGTATATGATCAGTCACTGAAGGTTTCAGGGGATTACAATATTGATGCCCAGCTGACAGATATCGGATTGTCAGAAAGATTTATTTACGGTATGTGCGTATCTCATGATGGAAAAGTTTATTTTGAGGCAGATGATAAAAATAGCTGCAGCAGCGTTTTAACCATTGATGAAAACGGAAAGCTTAAAAATCTGACCGGCGATATCTACGATATAAGAGAAGCAAACCGTATCTTTATAAACGCTGAAGGTATTATTACTCTCTGTACCGGGTACGTATCGGTAATCTGCGATACCATAGATTCAGAAACGGGTGAAGTGCTTTACCGATATGAGCTTTACGGTGCGGAATCACTTCTTGGCCCTTCTGACAAATATGATATGGTTTATCTCGATTCGTCAGGTGTCTGCGGCTATGATTACAAAGAAGACAGTAAAGATCTGATCGTATCCGAGGAGAAAGTTCCGGGGCTGGCAACAATGTTCGATTCAGGATTTATAAACGGGAACAGGCTTTATCTCAGCTTGGTTGATACTGGTACAAACAAACTGCTGGAAGTCAGAAAAAGTACCGGCGAGATAATAAGTTCGGATGTTACAGGTGCCAGTTTAGCGACAGTTTCACCTGACGGACATCTTTATTACATTGATTCGGAATATAGGATCCAAGCTTCTGAAGAAGGATATACTTATGAATCTGATGCATCATCGGTTTACAGACTGAATGATGACGGAACGAGTGAACTGGTGTTTACTCTTCCAGAGTATGAAATGGAGGTTGTTCCGTCTGCATTTTGCATTTCAGATAAGGGTGAGTTTTTTATTACTTATTCCGATGAGGAGAACATAGGATGCTTATTTGTATATGATACATCCGGAAATTTCAAAACAAAGATCTACGCTCCTGAAGACAAATACAATAGTTATAAAGGACTGCCGAGAGTACGCAGAAATGAAAAAGGCGATATTTATGCAGTTGACGAGTATAGTGCCCTCTGGAAAATAGATCAGGATAAATATGAAATGAATAAAGTCAACTGTTTTAATCTGCTGGGTATGGATAACTGGTATATGGACGGTAAGTTCGGATACGATCTGCTGTATATTGGTCTGTCCGGGATTTTCGGCTGGAAAGAAGCTGATGATTCGGTCACGGAACTGGTGCTTTTTCAGGATGCTGAAGGAACTGTCAGTCCGTATGATTATTATGACATGGTTTTATTCAATACTGATGAAGTTTTGCTTCCTGACGGTATCATGCTTAAAAAAGCTGATGAAGCGAGACTGACTGAGCTCAATTCAAGGAAGATAATAACCCTTGCCGTTTCAGGCAGTACCATAAAGCCTTTTGTCGATGATTTCAATACAAGCAATGATGACTACCGTATCGTTCTAAAAGATTACTTAAAATACGGGTCTACATATGACTACAACGATTTTGGCAAAGATTCTGAGCAGCTTTCAAAGGATATAGTTAATGGTGATATTCCGGATATTATAATGCTTGATAACATGGATGTTTCTGCGTATATTCCGAAGGGACTTTTCACAGATCTGAAAGAATTTGTTGAAAAGGATCCTGAACTTGACATGTCGGACTTTTATCAGAATATTACTGATGAGTTTGTTTATAAAGACTGTCAGTACACTATACCTGCACTTAACAGTTTCAGGACAATATTTTCTGTCTATCAGCCTGAAAAATGGGATTACAGTGATATGATCTCGCATGATACCATAAACGAAAATTTATTTGAATATTTTTCTTCATTTAATGTTTATAATTGGTTGCTTGCTTCATACATCGATGACTATGTTGATATGGAAGCGAAAAAATGTGATTTTGACAATGAAACTTTTGCGAAACTTATTGATTTTATAAAAGAAAACTGTAGTTTTGATGATGAATTCGATGATACGCAAACTGACAGAAGCGCTGATCTGCGAAGTGAAGAGTTTTCGTATTTCGGTGAGTATTTTCAGAATATTTCGGGAGATTCAAGCTGGAGAACAGGTACACCGTATGTGCCTGGTTTCCCTTCAAAAGAAGGAAGCAGAAATTATATTCAGCCGGAACTGATGTTTGGTATCACGAACAACTGTGAAAATAAGGAAGGCGCATGGGAGTTTGTTCGACGTTTTCTTATCGATAAAGACCTTAACGGAGCGGTAAACAACTCTTATACTACTTTAAACGGATTCAGCATCCGAAAGGATGTTAATGAGAACGACCTTAAAGAGACTGTGGCAGATTATGCTGAGTTCGGAGAAGATATATCTGATAAAGCAGATGAATACAGAGAATTTGTAAACGGACCGGTATTCTCAGATCTGATATATTCCGGTGTAAAGCGTATAGGAATGGAAGAAGCCGATGCGTTTTTCAAAAGCGAAGATATTACTGCAGAGGAGACAGCAAAGACGATCCAGAACAAGGTGATGCTGTATCTGAATGAGATTTCATAACTTGAAGTCAAAAATAATGAGCGGCAGCTCATTTACGATTAAAACAGCACTTTCAGCGTCAGCTGAAGGTTCTGTTTTCTCCTTTAATATTGAAAAGATTAATAATTAACGGTGCTCTGTTGAATTGAGTACCGTTTTACTATTGCCAAAAAGTCGTAAATACAGTATACTGATATATAGTTATACAGTTTGAATCGAGAATGTAAAAGTGAAGAATTTAAGGAAGGAAGCATATGTCGGATAAAGGTGAAGTGATCATTTACAGATCTGAAGACGGAAATACGAAAATAGATGTAAGATTAGATGAAGATACAGTATGGCTTACACAAATACAACTTACTGAATTATATCAGACTACAAAATCAAACATAAGTGAACATATATCAAATATATTCAAAGAAGGCGAACTTGAAAAGGAGGGAGTTGTTCGGAAATTCCGAACAACTGCTTCTGACGGAAAAAATTACAACGTTATGTATTATAATCTGGATATGATCATATCTCTCGGATATCGTATCCATTCAAAAATAGCTACAAGTTTCCGTCGCTGGGCAACTGAACGTCTTAAGGAGTATATGATAAAAGGCTTTACCATGGATGATGAGCGTCTGAAGAATTTAGGGGGCGGCGGATATTTCAAGGAGCTTCTTGAAAGAATCAGGGATATTCGTGCATCAGAGAAGGTTTTTTATCGTCAGGTGCTTGAAATTTATGCTACAAGTATAGATTACGATCCCAGGGTGGAAGAGTCGCTGCGTTTTTTCAGAAAAGTCCAGAATAAAATTCATTATGCAGTTCACGGAGAAACTGCTGCCGAGGTGATATTTCACAGAGTTGATGCAGAAAAAGAATTTATGGGACTCACAACATTTAAGGGAAATGAACCTACTTTGAATGAAGCGAAAATCGCCAAGAACTATCTGAATGAAAAAGAACTGAGAGCTATGGGACAGATTGTATCCGGATATCTTGATTTTGCAGAGCGTCAGGCTGAACGGGAAATACCAATGAC
>JAGDDO010000550.1 GCA_017848205.1 Oscillospiraceae bacterium
TCCTTACCTCAACTTTGATGCAAGCGTAGGTCAGGCAGTAGGTGTTCCTTGCCCGAACTGCGGTATTGATACAAAGGACTGGGACGGTGCTTCAAAGGATCAGATCGTAAACACTCTCAAGTCTGCTCTTCAGAACGGTTCACTCAGAAACAAGGTTGTACTTTGCCACGAAAACTATGACTCAACAGCAAGTGCTATGGAAGAATTCCTTCCATACCTCAAGAGCCAGGGCTGGCAGTGCGTAACTGTTTCAGAAATGTTCAAGGCTCAGGGCAAGACAATGCAGGCTGGTCAGCTTTACAACGAATGTAAATAAGTTCTTGTTTCAAACCATATGCCTAAAGCGGATCAAACCGCAATAAATGAACAGTATTACAAATACAAAAGCAATAATCAGCTGATATACAGCCGGTCATTTCGATGGCCGGCTGTTTTTCTATATAAATATTTATATATGAGTTATTCCTGCAGCTTCATCACATAAGCCACTTAATAGGGCACTTCCCTTTTAAAGCCATGGGTCGAAATGTATATTTGTCTATTCTGACAAATGAAAAACATAAAAAAGTACGATTTCTCTCCTATCAATAAAAAGAAGTCCATATATTTAAAGTAAATATTTTCTAATTATTTCAAAAGTACAATTTTATGAAAGCTTGACAAAGTTGTATTTTATGATAAAATAGGAACCAAGAAAGAGGTGGTAAACATGAAACACACAAAAAAAGTTTTAAGTGGTTTCATCGCAATGTCAATGGCTCTGCCGATCGCAGCTCCAGCTGAACTTCTCAGCGTATCAGACGTACTGACAGTTAAGGCTGCTGACCAGCAGAAAACAGGTAAGACCGCTGACGGTTACGACTATGAGCTCTGGAATCAGAACTACACAGGTAACGTCGACATGCAGCTCGGCTCAAACGGTGGTTTCAGCTGTTCATGGAGCGGAATTGAAAACTGTCTCTTCCGTACGGGTAAAAAACTCGGAAGCACAAAGGGTTATAAGGATTACGGTAACATCAGCATCACATACGATGTTGACTATCAGCCAATGGGTAACTCATATATGTGCGTTTACGGATGGACTGAAGACCCAACAGTTGAATACTACATCGTAGAAGCATGGGGCGACTGGAGACCGCCGGGACAGCAGGGCGGCAAGGGTACAGTTTCTGCTGACGGAAAAACATACGACATTTACACATCAACACGAGTAAATCAGCCTTCAATTCACGGAACTGAAACTTTTGAGCAGTACTGGAGCGTAAACAAGACAAACCCTGCTCAGGTAAATGCAATGAAGAACCTCAAGGGTACTATTACAGTATCTGATCACTTCGCTGCATGGGAAAGATCCGGAATGAAGATGGGCAAAATGTACGAAGTTGCCCTCAACATCGAAGGTTACCGTTCAAGCGGTAAGGCAAACGTTAAGAAGAATGACCTCCAGATCGGCGGCGCACGTTCTTCATCAACACAGCCGGCAGCCTCACAGGCACCTGTTGCAAAGATAAACGGAACACCTGTTTCAGCAGGTACAGGTCTTTCAACAGACTGCGAAAGCAATGCAGGCGGCTGGACAGCAAGAGGTGACAATGTTTCACTTCTTCTCTCAGGAGACATGACAAGCGGCGGTTCAAAGGCTCTTGCAGTAACAGGAAGATCAGCTTCATGGAACGGTATCCAGAACGCTTCTTCAGACCTTAAGGCCGGCGGTTCATATTCATTCAGCTCATCAGTAGGTTACAAGAACGACAACTACTCATCAGCTGGTTTCACATTCGGTGTTCAGTATGACCTCGGCGGTGAAACAAACTACGACAACATAGCTGATGCAACAGCATCAAGCGGTAAGATGACAAAGCTCGCAGGTGACTTCAAGATCCCTTCAGGAGCAGAAAACATCTCACTCTATGTTCAGACAGCTTACTCAGAAAATGATACAGATGCCGATCTTATCGACTTCTTTATAGACGATATCAAAGTTACAGGTGACGGTTCTTCATCATCTACAGTAACACAGCCTACATCAGGTAATTCAACACAGCCTGTATCAAGACCATCATCAGGCGGACAGGAAGTAAACGACGGCTCACTCAAGGGCAAGTTCGGTGCATGCTTCAAGATCGGTACTTCAGTAAGCCCTCACGAACTCGGTTCAGGCGGAGACTTCATCAAGAAGCACTTCAATTCTATTACACCTGAAAACGAACTCAAGCCTGACGCTCTCCTTTCACCTGGCTCAGACAACACAAGAGCTAAGGTATCACTTTCAAAGGCAGCTCAGACACTTAAGTTCTGCGAACAGAATGGTATCGCACTCAGAGGACATACATTCGTTTGGTACAGCCAGACTCCTGACTGGTTCTTCAAGGAGAACTTCAGCTCAAGCGGAAACTATGTTTCAAAGGACATCATGAACCAGCGTCTTGAAAACTTCATCAAGGATACATTCGATCTCCTTGCTAAGGAATATCCGAAACTTGAAGTTTATGCTTACGACGTATGTAACGAGCTCTTCGTAAACGACGGCGGCGGACTCCGTCCGGGCAGCAACTCAGGCTGGACAAGAGTTTACGGCGACAA
>JAGDDO010000551.1 GCA_017848205.1 Oscillospiraceae bacterium
TAACGCCGGAAAACTTCAGATGGCTTTCGTATTTACAAAGGGAATGTACAACGGATACATTAAGATTCACGGCGATAAAAGAATAAAAGGCGACGTAAATGAAGACGAAATCGTAAACAATGTGGATTTCATTTCTCTTATACGCATTGTACTTGGTATGACAGAGGATATTTCTCCGAGGGCCTCTGACCTGAATAAGGACGGCAAAGCGGATGTTCAGGATCTGATAGCGCTTAAAAAGATTCTGATCGCATAAACACCGGAATAGTATCATTACGGTCTGAATGTAATGAATATCTTAATGCCGCTGAATTGAAACAATCTGTAACAGTTCCTGTTTAGCATTGACGTTTACTCAGGGCAGAACATGAAAACAGCCTCCTGCCAGCATTTATCCGCCGGCAGGAGGCTGTCTGATTTATAGTCTTAGTGTGTGTAATGAGGAATATCTTCGCCTCCTTTACCGTCAGGGTATCCTTTTCCGTCATAGCGTTCATGGTGCCAGCGTGCCCCGATAGTCAGATCAGGACGGCTGTGTATTTCATCGAGAATATCGTATCCGATCACAGGATGGCTTTTAACGAGATCGTATTCATCCTGTGTCAGTTTTTCCGGATTGTTGATAATCGTATCAGGTACGCCTATCTTTCCAACGTCGTGAAGCAGACCGTAAGTCAATATACGAACCTTTTGCAAATCGTTTACATTGAAAATAAATAATTATTAGTACGTAAAACAGTAGTCTAATATACTTTTGTCGATTTTCGGTTTTCATATCAGAAAATCTGTTGCCTGTGGTGATTGTTTATGGTAAAATTATAGAATGCAGCACGACTGGGCTGCCGGAATTACAGGACAAGGAGTGAAAATGATGAATTATAATTTCTACGGATGGGAAGGGGCTTCGGTTCCACCGGTAAATGATGAATTTAAGAATATAAAAGATCCTCGTGAACTTTATGATATCCTTTCTGAAATATGGTGTGAGTACACATGTGCCCCGCGTCTTCGCAAGTTATGGAGTGCGGATAACAAAACACTTGGCCAGTGTGCGATAACAGCCTTTCTTGCACAGGATATTTTCGGAGGAAAGGTCTATGGTATTCTTCGAAGCGGCGGGAATTATCACTGCTACAACGTTGTCGGAGATGTGACGTTTGACCTTACCAGTGAGCAGTTCGGAGATGAAAAACTCGATTACCGCGATAATCCGGAGCAGTTCCGTGAAGTTCACTTTGCAAAAACAGAAAAGTTTGAACGTTACAAATATCTTAAGTCTGATCTTAAGGATTATCTTTGCAGCAGAAACATTTGATCACTGGAGTATTTTAAGTTATGCTATTGACAAAACTGAAGTAATATGATAATATATGAATAGATGAACATGTATTCATATATCATTTGGATTTCCTCCTCAGTTCTTTAAAACTTCGAAGATTTGGGGATCAGTAAATAAGTGTGTTAAAAGAAAGAAGGATCATTATGTTTGGTACAAGTTTCTGGGATAAGATTGCTGGTGTTTACGATTTGTTTGAAAAAGCCTATAATCGCAGATGCTATGACAATACCGGCAGAAGAGTTGCAATGGAGATAGATAGAAATGATATTGTACTCGAATGCGCCTGTGGTACGGGTTCAATAAGCAGACCTGTTGCAAAGAAATGCAGAAAGCTTATCGCAACCGATATGTCAGTGAATATGATGAAACGTGCAAGGAAAAACTGTTCTGACTGCCGTAACATAATTTTCAGAAAAGCGAATATTATGTCGATAAAAGCCAGGGATAACACATTTGACAAGGTCATCGCCGGAAATGTTATCCATCTTCTTGACGAACCTTACAAGGCTGTTGACGAACTTCTCAGAGTATGTAAAAAAGGCGGAAAAGTCATTATCCCTACTTATATCAACATGGAAAAACCGTCTGGCTCATTCCTGGTAAAACTGTTTGATTTTGCGGGTGCACACTTTACAAAGCAGTTTGACCGCAAGAGCTATAAAGAGTTCTTCATCAGCGGCGGATACGACGTTTCCTTTGATGTAGTCGAAGGAAAAATGCCATGTGCCATTGCGGTGATCACGAAGAAATAACAGTTATCCCCCTGACTTTACGTGAAAGCAGGGGGATAGCTTTTGTTATTAAAAGGTTATTTTCGCCTCATACCTGAGGCGAAAATTATAGAATGCAGCTCGAATGAGCTGCCGCCATCACTTACCTAAAACAAGCTCCTTAAGGAGAATAAGATCCTTTATATTGACCTTCTTGTCTGAGTTAAAGTCGAACATCATCTTTGCGTCTTCGGAAAGTTCCTTTTTACCTGAAAGATGCTGAACGAGGCGGAGTACCTGTGCTGCGTTGTACACCTTCTTTGGCTGTGTGCCGTCAGGTTCTGTACCGCCTACGAGGACGCCGTCGGCATATACGCAGACGTAGTCGCATTTTTCTGCAAGTTCGACACCGGCAACGATGTCATCGTACTCAGGACCGATATCCTTGATGCCCTTGCGGCTCGGGTCGTTTGACGGATCCCATTTGTCGCCGTAGTACATGCCGATGATGAGCTGATACTTCTTGTTTGAGTTTGCAATTGCGTAACCCGGCCATGATATCTCGACGTAGTAGATGTTGTCCTTGTATTTTACCGGTTTTGAAAGAACAGCTTCCTTGTCGTCAACTTCTGTCTGAACCTGGTCGTAGGTTTTCTGAAGAACGAATGATGACGGAATATCCTTGTTGTTTTCAAATTCCGATATATCGAAATAGTATCTTATTGAAAGATCATCGTGCGGTGTGAGTGAGTCAGTCTGAACGAAGAATGTGAGCTTGGTGGCACCTGCGCCGTCGCTTTCCTCCTGGTCAGAGCAGTAACCTGATACCCAGAAATTATCACCTGAGAAGATCTGTGTGTCGTCTGTTTCTTCCTCCGGCGGGAAGTCTTCGTCCGGCTTCATTGTTTCATCGCCGTAGCGCAGATAAAGTGCGGCTGCCGCACCCGGAATTGCTGCGTTGTAGTCGATGGTAACTTCGTTGTAGATCCAATCCTTGGTGATGTCGTTGTGTTTGTCGTCAGCATCAGGACCGCCGACAAGAGCGCCGTAGAGAACGTGCTTGTGCTTTGCAGTGTCTTCAGCCATTGTAAGACCGGATGCGGCTCTGTGATGAGGATACTTAGCTGAATTTTCAGCATATCCTACAACATAGCAGCGGTCCTGCGGGTTGTCACCGATGATGTATTCCATCTGACCGAGAGCCCAGTCAGAGAATGTGTAGTCCTTGTTCTTTTCGTTGTAAAGATCCTTGCCCTTGTTGTATTTGTCGTATATAAGACCTGTAAGCTGAGCAGCTGTGTTATAACGTGCTGATCCCCATGTGTTGAGCCAGAAATATCCGGCAGGAGTAATGGTACCTGCATCGCCGTTCATGGCAGCGTTCATGGATTTGGCCTGCATTTTCCAGAAGTCGATCTCTTCATACGGATTTCTTCCGGCAGCTTCGCGGTATTCTTCCTTTACTTCAGGATAGATCTCCTGAATACGGCCGAGAAGTGTGCCGACGCCGTTCCACATATCGTTCCAGCAGAGAATATATCCCGGAGGAGCGTAGTAGTCAACGTAGCCGATGCTGTCTGCGATATATCTGTGATCCTTTGTGATGAGGTAGAGCCAGCAGGCAGCGAAGCAGTAGTCATCTTCCCATTTGTTTGATGTGTAGTATGACTTAGGACCGTCAGCACCGTCGCCGACTTTCTTTTTGTTTTCGGTAGCAAAATCAAAAAGTGCCTTTGAGTAGTCAAGACATTTTTTAGCGTATGCCGGATCGGTGTCCAGAAAATTATAATAGTTTATAGCAAGTGCGGCTGCACTTTCGGATACGTCATCTGTAGTCGGGATCTCGCTTGTGGCAAACCATGCCGGTCTTTCCATTGCGTCGATCTCAGGGGACTGCCAGTAAGCGTGGTCGATGTCACCGTCGCCGACCTGATAGCAGAATGCGATGACCTTTCCGTCATCATCACGGAATGTGCTTCTCATGAAGTAGTCGCAGAAGTAACGGCAGATAGTTTCAACATGGTCAGCCTGACCAGTCTTTTCATAGGCCTCACGGAATTCGTAGTATCCCCACGATACAGTTGAAGCAGCATATGCTTCAGGGAGACCGAACTTTACGTGGTCACCGGCATCGTGGAAACCGCCGGATACGTCAACTGTGCCGTCACCGTCCGGATCGAGAACATCCTTGTATTTTTTGATGAACGAATCGGAAAGATTGGTGTGAGTCGAGTCAAGAGGTACCTTGGAGTCATAGACATGACAGTTGCCGCGCCATGAAAGAAGATTGTTTTCCTTAACGTCAGCACCGCACATATTTGCGTCATAGAAGTAGAGAGTGTGCTGAAGAAGCTTTGCCCAGTTATTCTGAGTCTCGTAGTAGTCAGCCTTGCCCGGTGTTGCTGCTGCAGAAACGAGTGCTGCAGATGATGAAGCTGCCATTGAAGCAGCAAGTACCGCAGACAGTGCCTTTCTGAATGTGTTCTTTTTCATAAATATTATAAGCCTCCCGGAGTCAGTATTCATTTCGTAAAACACTGATTCATTTATTTAACGTGAGCACGTCGCTGCTCCCGTTTTTACTGGTTTTTCTGAAAGAAATTATACCACAGGACGCCGTAAAAGTCTATACTGTAAACAGTGAAATTGCCCGGAGCAGGCTGCAGTTCTGAAAAGCATTGACGAATATGCATAAAATGTTGTATAATAATAAATTATAGTAAACACAAAAAAATTCAGGGAAACACTGATCAAAACGGAAATACGGCTTTGCCGTATTTCCGGATGGGGAGAATGAGGGGCTGAAGCCCCGTGCCCCGTGTCGATTTATGAATAGATCAGCGTTTCCTTAGTGAATAAACCAGACAGGATGATTTAAATATAATATGAAAGTGGTTATTATAGGGACCGGCAAGGTCGGAAGCAATATTTCAAATGCGCTGTCCAAGGAAGGGCACGATGTCATTGCCATCGATACCAACGATGCTGTTATCAAGAGAATACAGGATACCCAGGACATCATGTGCATAAACGGCAACGGTGCCGATATAAATGTGCTTCAGGAGGCAGATGCCGGAAGAGCGGATCTTTGCATTGCGACCACACCGCACGACGAACTCAATCTTCTCTGCTGCCTTTTCGCAAAGAAGCTGGGTGCCGAGCGTGCCATGTCCAGAGTGCGCAATCCGATGTACTTTGCTCAGATAGGAATTTTAAAGGAAGACATAGGTCTTTCAATGGTAATAA